>JBDTTT010000020.1:0-54626 GCA_039930485.1 Chryseolinea sp. | reverse complement strand
TGTTCATGATGGGCAAGGTAATTTTTGGTTTGTTCACAACTCGGCAGGAATCGTAAAGTTCGATGTAAAAAACAACTCAATACTTTCGGTGCAACACAAGAATGGTGATGCTACCAGTATCAGCTCTGATTCTATAGCATCGCTTACCAATGATGTAGACGGAAATACCTGGATTGTGCACGCTTCAGGAATAGTAGAACAGATTGTAACAAACCAATCTTCTTATAAGGTTACTTATAGAACAGATTATCTTAAGCGATTAAATCAAAATGAGCGTTTTGATTATCAGCTTTATGCCGATGCTCAGGGTGATATTTGGTTGTTTGCTGCAAATGGAAATCAAGGTGTTTTCTATTTCAATAAGAAAGACAAATCATTCAAGCATTTTCACAAGGATGCCCCTGTTTTAAGAATGAATACGAACATTGTTCGGGGGATTGTACAGGATAACAAAGGATTAATTTGGATCGCTACTGACCATGGCGGTATTAACGTAATAGACAAAAAGGGTTTTTCAATTCAATACATAACGCATCATGAGGAAGATGTTAAAAGTCTTGCACAGAATAGTATCAACGCGTTATACAAAGATGATCAGGGGATCATTTGGATTGGCACTTTTAAAAAAGGAATTAGTTACTATCATGAGAATATTATTCGATTCCCATTGTATAAAAAGTATTTACTCGATCCCAAAAGCCTTCCCTACGAAGATGTTAATTGATTTGTTGAAGATGATAAAGGAAATTTATGGATTGGCACCAATGGTGGTGGCTTAATTTATTTTGATCGACAGAACGGAACGTTTAAGCAATTTAAGAACAGACCCGGTGATCCTACCAGTTTAAGTGCTGACGTGATTGTTAGTTTATGTATTGATCATGAAAAGAAACTTTGGGTTGGTACGTATTATGGCGGTTTAAATTCTTTTGACGGAAAATCTTTTACCCGATATAATCACGATCCGAATAATCCTCAAAGTTTGAGCGATGCTAGCGTTTGGGAAATTTATGAAGACTCATCTGATCGTTTATGGGTGGGTACTTTAAGTGGCGGTCTAGACTTATTGGATCGAAGAACGAAAACATTTTCGCATTACCGATCTGGCGACTTGAATTCTGTTCAGTCCCTTTACATATCGGCTATCACTGAAGATGGGGAAGGTAATCTGTGGGTAGGAACGGATTTGGGAATTGCCGTCTTACAAAGAGAAACCGGGCGTTTTGTGCAGTATATAAATCAGAAAAATGAACCAACAAGTTTGAGTAATAACAGTGTTATTGACATTCGCGAAGATTCAAAGGGTCGCATCTGGATTGGTACTCATGGTGGTTTAAATTTATTTGATAAATCTAAAAAGACATTTCAGTTGTTTAGTGAATCGGATGGCTTACCTCATAATTCAATACTTACTATTCAGGAAGACAACAACGGAAATCTTTGGATGGGAACTCCGAATGGTATTTCAAACATGACTATACTTTCGGACTCATCACATTCACTGAAGGTAAAGTTTAAAAATTATGACGAGGCTGATGGTTTGCAAGGAAAACAATTCAATGAAAATGCAGCCTTCCGCACCAGTCGAAACGAACTCATTTTTGGAGGAGCAAATGGTTTCAATATTTTCAAACCTGAACAATTGGGAATGAACAAGAATAAGCCTCAGGTTATCCTCACTGATTTTCAGTTGTTCAACAAGAGTATAAAAGCAGATGAGAATGTTGATGGAGAAATTTTATTATCAAAAGCAATATCGGAGTCGCCACACATCACACTTCCTGCCAATAAGAATGTTTTTTCAATTGAGTTTGCAGCGCTTAATTTCTTTCACCCGGAGAAGAACGAATATAAGTATCGACTGGAAGGCTTCAATACGGATTGGCTTTCTGCGGATAGCAAATCAAGGCGTGTAACCTTCACCAATCTTGACGCTGGTGATTACACATTTAAGATTATTGCCGCCAATAATGATGGTGTATGGAACGAAGAAGGAGCAAGCATTGAAATAACAGTGCTGCCACCTTTCTGGAAAACCAGGCCGGCTGTGGTATTATATTTTATAACCGTTATCATTGCTTTATTAATTGTACGAAAACTTATCCAGCAACGTGAACAAATGAAGTTTGCTATTCAGCAAGAGCGTCAGGAAGCAATACGGATGCACGAACTGGATATGATGAAGATTAAGTTCTTTACGAATGTGAGTCATGAATTCCGAACACCGCTTACTTTGATTCTTACTCCAATGGAGAAGTTATTGAAGCAAGCAAACGATGCGGAACAGAAGGGTCAGTTTGAATTGATTCAACGAAATGGAAAGCGACTGTTAAATCTTGTTAATCAGTTACTAGATTTTCGAAAGATGGAAGTTCAGGAAATCAAGTTCAGTCCGAGTGAAGGGGATATGATCAAGTTTATCAAGGAAACCGTTTATTCTTTTTCCGATCTTTCAGAAAAGAAGCACATCAAACTTGACTTCCATTCGTCATTAGATTCGCTCGAAACAATTTTTGATCAGGATAAGGTTGAGAAAATTTTATTTAATCTCCTTTCGAATGCGTTCAAGTTTACCCCTGAGTATGGAAGTGTTTCTGTTAATGTAATGTTTCAGGAAGATCAAAACTCAAAGAGGCTGCAGATTAAGGTGACCGATACCGGTATTGGAATTGCTCCTGATAAACTCGACAAGATTTTTGATCGGTTCTTTCAGAACGAGCTGCCGAAGAGTATGGTGAATCAAGGGAGTGGAATTGGTTTATCCATCACAAAGGAATTTGTCAAAATTTATGGTGGATCAATTACTGTGGAAAGTGAGTTAGAAAAAGGGAGTTGCTTTACAGTGATATTACCAGTGAGCGAAATCACCAGTCATGCCGGAAGCCCTTTGGTAGAAACTCTTCTTACTCCTGCTGAAGTAGAAGCGGATGAGATTCGATTATTAGTAAATCAATCGGGTGGACAGAAACCTCTTGTATTGTTGATTGAGGACAATGAAGATTTTCGATTCTACCTGAAAGATAATTTAAAGTTGACCTACGATATCATTGAAGCAAGAGACGGGCAGGAGGGTTTTAAAAAAGCAGTTACTCACTTTCCTGATTTAATTGTGAGCGATGTAATGATGCCGGAAATGAATGGCCTCGAATTATGTCGTAAAATTAAGTCGGATCAACGTGTTTCCCATATTCCAATTATTCTTCTTACTGCGCGTACTAGCGAGGAACAACGATTAGAAGGATTTGAGATAGGAGCTGACGATTACATTAATAAACCATTCAATTTTGAATTACTGGAATCGCGAATTAGAAATTTGATTGCTCAACGTAAAAAACTACACGTTTCATTATCGAAACAGGCTGGAGTTAAGGCAAGTGAACTGAATATTACTTCCTTGGATGAAAAGTTTATTCAAAATGCAATCCGGTACGTAGAAGAAAATGTTTCAAATGCAGATTATTCTGTTGAAGATTTAGGTCGTGCGTTAGGGATTAGTCGTGCACACTTCTACAAAAAGATTGTTGCCCTTACGGGCAAATCGCCTTTAGAGTTTATGCGCGCAATACGCTTACAACAAGCATCACAATTATTAGAGAAGAGCCAGTTGACGGTAGCCGAAGTCGCTTACAAGGTTGGCTTTAACAATCCGAAATATTTTGCTAAGTATTTCAAAGAGATGTATCACGTACTCCCTTCGGCATATGCTGCAGGAAAGCGAAGAGCTTGAAATAGTTCTGGAATAAGACAAACCACACCCTCCTAAAAGAGTTTTTGTATCCATTCTCCGGTGGTAAAGACTTTATCTTTGTGCTTTCATTATGGCTCCAGAAAAAGTCAAAAAAGCGAAACGCAACTTACTTCTCATTGAGATCGCTATCTACCTTGCCATAGCCATGTCTTTCGCGTGGATCATGATTAACTAAAAGTGCTGAGCACTTATTGGCCAATCCAAGGCATTCAAATGTATTCAGTTTCTCATCACTAGTCATTTCTGAACTCATTGTCTTTCTGATCTCCTTGCTTAATTCCTGAGTGCAATTAGGACTTTCATTTAGGGTGAATTGAGTCTTGTCATTAGCTGCTTCTAGCCCGAAAAAAATTGAGCGAACCCAAATTGTACCCTTAGAAAAGATATTTCATTACCCTCACTGGACTGCAGGAACACCACGACCAGACATTTTCATACCCTCCAATAGGTATTTGCCCACATATCTTTACCGCAACCGATTGTTGAATTATGTCTTGCATATCGATTGCGTAAACGAAAAGGATGAATATGAAAAAAGATTTACTGAGTTGTATCATTTTACTAACCGTGTTAATAACCTCTTGTTCAAAGGAGGCGAAGTATGAAAAGCTTGATGACGGTGTTGTTGTGCGATTAACGAATGGACAGACCAAAGCTGTAAAACTCAGAATAGTTTCAGATGAGATCATTCAGGTAGTAGCTTCTCCAACCGATACTTTCTCGACTTCGAAGAGCCTCATCGTTTTACCGGAGGTTAAAGGATCAACAGAATGGAAATTTGAAGAAAAAGAAAATGAAGTAACACTCACGACAGGAAAACTAAAAGCGCATGTTTCATTGCTTACCGGTGAAGTTAGCTTTAATGATTTGTTAGGAAAGACAATCCTGGCTGAGCATAAAGAAGGAAGAACATTCAAGCCTGTTGTTGTTGGCGGTCAGAAAAATTATTACATCCAACAAGTATTTGAGTCACCTAAAGACGAAGCATTCTACGGATTGGGTGGTCATCAAAACGGACAGATGAACTACAAAGGGCAGGATGTTGAATTAGCCCAACACAACATTGTCGATGTCATTCCTTTTCTATACTCAAGCAAGAACTATGGCATTCTTTGGGACAACTATTCGATCAGCAAGTTTGGAGATCCGCGTGATTATCAACCGTTAAATACAATTACCCTTTTTACAAAAGATGGTAAGCCCGGTGGACTTACAGCTGATTATTATGTTCACGACAATGTTGTGAAACAAGCTGTTGAAGACAAGATCGAGTATGAATTTTTAGAAACTCCTCAAGTCGATAATTTTCCTACCGATGTTTCCCGACATGGTAAAGTAATATGGGAAGGTTTGTTCACTTCAGATGCTGAAGGTGATCATAAGTTTTTGGTGTATTCATCAGGCTATATTAAAATCTGGATAGATGGCAAGCTTACAATTGATAAGTGGCGCCAGAACTGGAATCCTTGGACGAACAAATTTGCAGTTGATGTTAAGAAAGGGGAGAAGCATTCCATCAAAATAGAATGGACTCCGGATGATCATGGATATCTGGCAGTAAAACATCTTGATCCTGTTTCTCCAGAAGAACAAAACAGACTATCACTTTCATCTGAAGTGGCTGATGAGATTAACTACTACTTCATAGCGGGCAACAATGCCGATGAAGTTATAAGTGGTTATAGAAAGATATCGGGGAAAGCTCCTATTGTTCCCAAGTGGGCATTGGGTTTTTGGCAAAGCCGCGAGCGTTATACCAATCAAAAAGACCTGGTGAATGTTGTGAAGGAATATCGCAAACGAAATATTCCATTAGACAATATCGTATTGGACTGGCAATATTGGGAAGATCCAAAGTGGGGTTCGCATGAGTTTGATCTGAAACGTTTTCCGGATCCTGATGGAATGGTGAAGGAGTTGCACAATGATTTACATGCGCATCTCATGATCTCAGTGTGGCCGAAGTTCAATAAGGGAACTACCAACTACGAAGAGATGAACAAGCATGGGTTTCTCTTCGCACATAACATTGCAAAGAAAAGAAAAGACTGGGTAGGTGTTGGTTATGAATCTACATTTTACGATCCATTCAATGAAGAAGCCGGAAAGCTTTTCTGGAAACAAATTGATAAGAACCTTAATTCAAAAGGTATCGATGGCTGGTGGTTAGATGCAACAGAACCTGACATGCATTCTAATCTTTCGATTGATGAACGTAAAGTCAATATGAGCCCAACAGCAATGGGCCCTGGCGAAAAATACTTTAATGCGTATTCTCTTGTGAATGCCAAAGGTGTATACGAAGGGCAACGAAATTCAAGTCCTGATAAGAGAGTTTTTATTTTGACTCGTTCTGCATTTGCAGGTCAGCAACGTTACGGTGCTGTAACCTGGAGTGGTGATATCGTTTCGCGTTGGAGCGACTTCAAGGACCAGATCGCAACCGGAATTAACTTTTCGCTTTCCGGAATTCCATATTGGACAATGGACATTGGTGGTTTTGCTGTAGAGCGCAGATACTATAATGCTACTGGTGAAACATTGAAGGAATGGCAGGCACTCAATACACGCTGGTTTCAGTTCGGTGTATTTTGTCCAATATTCAGATCGCATGGACAATTTCCATTCAGAGAGATTTACAACATCGCGAAAGAAGGTAGCGAAGAATACAACAGCATGGTGTACTATGATAATCTACGGTATCACCTGCTGCCTTACATCTACTCGTTGGCTGGTCATAGCTATTTCAATGACTACACCATCATGCGTGGTTTGGTGATGGACTTCAATACTGATACAAAAGTTCACAGCATCGCTGATCAATATATGTTTGGTCCATCGTTATTGATTAACCCTATTTACGAGTACAAAGCTGAAAGCCGAGAAGTATATCTTCCATCAACAACAGGTTGGTATGACTTCTATACGGGAGAATATCTACAGGGAGGACAAACTATTCAGGCAAAGGCAATGCTGTCGAGAATACCTGTTTATATAAAAGAAGGTTCCATTATTCCTGCCGGTCCAAAGATTCAATATACAAGCGAAAAATCTGCAGACCCTTTAACACTCTATGTGTTCACCGGGAAAGATGTATCCTTTTCCCTCTATGAGGACGAAGGAAATAATTACAACTATGAACAAGGTAAGTGCAGCAATATTTCGCTTCAGTACAATGAAGCAACACATACACTGACACTTGGAAAAAGAAATGGATCATTCACAGATATGGTGCAAAAAAGAACGATCAATATTTTTTGGGTTAGGAAAGATCAATCTGTGGGGGTGGGTGTTGCAACACCACCTCACCAGGTGATCGAATATGAAGGGAACGAAATGAGCGTAAAGATGAATTGACGTGTGAGAGAATAAAAAATAGTGGTCCAAATAAATTCTAAACAATAAACTCTAAACCAATTTAATTATGATGAAAAAAATCTACCGAAGCTTTGTCTATGCTTCCGTGGTTTTCTTCTTACTGTTATCGGTTACTGCATTTGCGCAGAAGCAGATAGTAAGTGGAACAATCACTGACGGAATGGGCAGTAATTTGCCAGGCGTTAACATTCTTCTGAAAGGCACTACGATCGGAACGACATCCGATGCCAATGGAGCATTTTCATTGGAGGCCAAACCTGATGATGTTTTAGTGATCTCTTTCATTGGTTACAAAACCAAAGAAATTGCAGTAGGTAACCAAACGCAAATCAATACTGTACTAGAGGATGATATCTCTACGTTGGAGGAAGTTGTTGTAGTTGGGTACGGTGTTCAATCGAAAGCCTTGAATACTGGCGCAAATCTACAGGTAAGTGGCGCTGATCTTCAAAAAATGAGTACAACTAACGCATTGCAAGCTTTGCAAGGTCAGGCAGCGGGTGTTCAAATTACTTCTACATCAGGTCAGCCTGGTGAAGCGATGAAAGTTCTTATACGCGGTGTTGGTTCTATCGGTAATAGCGGGCCGCTCTATGTTGTTGATGGTGTGCTCACAGGTGATATCACTTACCTCAACGCGTCCGATATACAATCAATCGATGTGTTGAAAGATGCTGCCTCTGCGGCAATTTATGGTTCTCAGGCTGCGAATGGTGTTGTATTGGTTACCACCAAAAAAGGAAAGAAAGGATCTCGTGCTCAAATTACTTTTGATGCTTATTATGGCGTTCAAAATGTAGCAAGAAAAATTCCATTGCTCAATGCACAGGAGTACGCAATAATAAGTAATGAATCATATGTTAATGCAGGAAGTACGCCTCCTTATTCTGCCGACTCTATTGCAAATATGGGCAAAGGCACCGATTGGTTAGATAAGGTATTTGCAAAAAATGCTCCTACAAGTAATTATTCACTCGGCATTACGGGAAGTTCCGAAAGTTCGGTTTACTCTGCCGGTTTATCT
Organism: Chryseolinea sp.; assembly: GCA_039930485.1. Classification (GTDB taxonomy): domain Bacteria; phylum Bacteroidota; class Bacteroidia; order Cytophagales; family Cyclobacteriaceae; genus Chryseolinea. Next base: position 46,476 of record JBDTTT010000020.1, on the reverse strand, counting down.
TATGTTTCTCAGGCAGGTATTGTTGGCGGTAGCGACATATCAAATTATTCGCGTTATAATTTCAGGTTCAACTCAGAGCATAACCTCTATAAAAACCGGGTTATATTTGGACAGAATTTAACATTTGCCCAAACTGATAATAATGGCATTGCGGTAGGTGGAAATTATAATAACGCGTTACGCGCGGCATTTCAAACAACGGCTTTGCTGGCTGATAGTGATACAGATACAGAGGGTTTGTTTAATCAGGCAAACCCCCGTAGGCAAATTTATTATAATAGCAGGAATAGCAGCAATAATCTGCGCGTACTCGGAAATGCTTATCTGCAAATTGAGATCATTAAGAACCTGACATTCCGCTCAAGCATAGGAATTGATTACAAAGGAAGTGAAGGACATTCTTATGCACCGATTTATACTTTGTCTACTTACGCATACAATCTTACTAGCAGCGCAAGTCAAAACATGAGTAAAGACAAAACTTTAATTATTGATAATGTATTAAGCTATGGATTGAATGTAAATGACCATCGCTTCGATGTTATGGCTGGTACTTCTTCATACCAATACTCAGGAACGTGGTTGTATGCTTCTAACACAAATCTGGTTTTCAGCGATCTTGATCACGCCTGGATACATAATGCTACAAATCAAGACGGAGAAAATATATCGCTGGATGGTGGCGCGAGAAATCCTAATAAAAGACTTTCATATTTTGCCCGACTCAACTACAACTATAAAGAAACATTCTTGCTAAATGCAACATTCCGTGCCGATGGCTCTTCTCAATTTGCTCCCGGAAATCGCTGGGGATATTTCCCTTCCGTATCGGCAGGGTGGGTGATGACTAATTCAGCATTTTTAGCAGGTACTAGTGACTGGCTGGATTTTTTAAAGTTCCGTGCGAGCTGGGGTCAGGTTGGTAATCAAAACGCTGATGAGTTTCAATACCTGGCGACTATACAAACCGCGACAACAAACTACACTTTTGGACCAACAGAAGGAACCGATGGTCTTGTACCAGGTGCTTATCCAAACAGGCTCAAGAATCCTAATTTGAAATGGGAAACATCTCAACAAACTGATATTGGAATTGACGCCCGTTTAATGGATGGAAAAATTTCATTGAGCGCAGATTATTATGTCAAGACTACAAAAGACTGGATAATTAGAGTACCCGTAATCGCAACAGCTGGGGCAGATGCTCCTTATATAAACGGAGGAAATGTTACCAATAAAGGATTTGAACTGGCTATTAACTACAATAACAGCGCAGGCGCTCTTAATTATAGGTTTGGTGTAAACGGTGCATATAACGTAAATAAAATTACGGACATACCTACACCGGATCACATCATACATGGCCAAACAAATCAATTATTCAATAATGCACCTGAATTTTATCGTGCAGAACAAGGATATCCTGTGGGTTATTTCTGGGGTTTGAAGACTAATGGCATCTTCCAGACAGAAGCAGAAGTTGAAAGTTATGTTTCATCAGAAGGAACGGTTATACAACCCGATGCTACACCTGGTGATGTTCGCTATGTTGATCGTAATGATGACGGTGTAATTAATCTAAAGGATCAAACCATGATTGGAAGTCCTATTCCTAAATACACTTTTGGTTTTACAGTAAGCGCGGATTATAAGGGTTTTGATTTCTCTCTGTTAGCGAATGGTGTTACAGGCAATACATTGGTACAATCCTATGGTAGTCAAAACACAACAGCAATTTTGGATCGTTGGCATGGAGAGGGTACTTCTAACAGAATGCCACTTGTAACGAATGACAATCGTAACTGGGCCAGGTTCTCAGATCTGTATACACAGAAAGGTGATTTTTTAAGAATAAGCAACGTAACGGTTGGTTATAACTTGAGCAGACTCTGGAAAAACAAATTCACAAGTCAATTCAGAGTTTATGCTTCAGCTTTAAACTTGTACACATTTACCAAGTATACTGGTATGGATCCTGAAATTGGTTTTGGTACTGATTCATTTTCATCAGGTGTTGATCTGGGTTACTATCCACGTCCGAGAACCTTCATGGTTGGTGTGAATGTTAAATTTTAAAAATTTTACAGATGAAAAAAATAAATTTATATATACTGGCTTTTAGTCTGTTTATAATGAGTTCTTGCAGTGACTTCCTTAATACAGATCCTCCAACAACCGTTTCAGACACGAATTTTTACAAAACGACTGACGATGCATTTAAAGCACTTGTAGGTTGTTATGATGGTCTTCAGATTATATGGAGCAGTGGTGGATTACCTGTTTATGCAGAGGTCCTTTCTGATAATGCATTCGCGGGTGGAGGATATTATGACGGCTATGGCTATAGTATGCTGGATGAATTTGATAAATTAACATCACCCAGTGATCAAAGTTTATTCGGTGACAACTGGTCTAACTATTACAAGGCAATCTATCGCTGCAATGTATTTCTTCAGAAATTGGATCAGATCGATTGGGGTACTCAACCAGAGTTAAGAGCTACATACGAAGCCGAAACAAAATTTATAAGGGCATTCCTTTATTTTGATATGGTTCGCTTATGGGGTAATATTCCCTTGCTTACTGAACCTACAACAGAAATTGTACCGCAGGCAAATCCTGATGATGTTTACAAACTGATAGCTGATGATTTAACCTTTGCTGCAGAGAATCTGTCTGCTCTTTCCTATACAGCGCAACCAGTATCTACGCATGGTCGCATTACAAAATGGGCTGCTGAGTCTTTGATCGCCCGTGTTTTCCTTTACTACACAGGCTATTATTCTCAAACTGATCTTGTTGGTGTTGTATCAAAGGCACAGGCCCTGGCCTATGTTGAAGATGTGATTGCGAATAGCGGTCATGATCTTATAGATGATTTTGCAAAATTGTGGCCAGCAGCTTCTCTTGATAATTACGCAGGAGAAGACAATAAAGAAACGGTATTTGCAATCAAGTATACGTCTACAAGCGATTATTCCGGAAATACCGATGGTAATCATTGGATGATAATGTTTGGTATTCGTGAACAATCCAGCTATCCCTATGGAAACGGCTGGGGTTTTAGCACTGTAAACGGCAAACTATGGAATCTTTATGATGGTACTGACACAAGAAAAGTTGCGTCAATTATTTCGATTGATGATGAGGATATCACTTTTACTAAATTAGCCAACCAACGCGAGTATACAGGTTATTATAATAAAAAGTATGCGCCTATGGTTGATGAGGACGGCACACCTCTGCCGGAAACACTGTACGGTAACACAAGTTTTCAAATTGGTCAGTTTGAAGACTTCGTTTCAATTCGATATTCCGATGTACTTCTTATGGCCGCTGAATTGGGTAGCGCAGATGCACAAAGTTATTTTGATAAGGTAAGACAGCGTGCTTACAAGGCTAACTTCTCACAAATACTTGTTACACAAGATAACATTATGAAAGAACGTCAGCTTGAATTTGCAGGTGAGGGTATACGTTACTGGGATTTATTACGAAGTGGCGTTGATGTTGCAGCTAACACAATTGCTGAATCAACAAGTTTGTTGAATGGAGGTATTGCGCATGATAAAATTATCACTGCCGCTAAAATTCAGGAGACAAAAGGACTTCAGCAGATTCCTTACAATCAAATTACTTTATCTGGCGACAAACTTGTGCAGAACCAGGGTTGGTAATAGTTAAATCATTAAATAAAATATTGATATGAAAAACATAAAATATTTATTGCTTATAGGGTGTACGGCAATCGCCTTTTCATGTACCCCTGATTATCCTGAGCTTGGGGAACCTCTTAGCCCTTCTGATCTAAAATATACTGTTACACAGGATCCGTCTTATGATAATAAAGTATTTCTTTCAAATGAGTCTGAAGGTGTAGTTCCATACTGGGATTACGGGTTAGGGGTATCAAATCACGGTAAGGACACTATAATCTTTCCCTTTTTTGGCGACTATTGGGTTAAATTCACTGGCTTTGGAAGAGCAGGCTCACTAACCGATTCAACTCAAATACATATCACTGAAAATGATCCTTCATACTTTGATTCTCCAGCGCAGTGGAAACTCCTCACGAATGGTGAGTTGGGAAAGACGTGGATATTTGATACAACGGCCCCTATTGGTTATTATGGTAAGGAATTTATAGCCCATACTGGAAGCTCTGACGATTGGTCATATTTTCCCGGGGATTGTCCGGATTGGTCAGGCTTTGGTTGTGGAACACCTTGGGGAGAAATGACTTTTGACTTAAATGGAAGCTATAACTATACCGTAAAACAAAAGTCGTTGACTACCGATGAGTACACTATTACTACAGGTAAATTCGGTTATGATATCAAGAATAAAGCTATGTCAATCATCGGTGCACCATTGCTTTATTCGGCAAACTATGATGCCATTGCAACCTGGAGTCAAGCATATGTATTCGAAGTTTCAGAGAATGTTCTTTATTTAGGGTTGACTGCTAAAGACGGGGGACACATTCGTTTTAAGTATATTCCTAAACCGTAATTTTTAATAACACTTTTAAAGGCCTTACAATTTGTAGGGCCTTTTTAGTTTATGAAAAGCATAGTATCAACGAGTTGAACTTCTACGATAGATAAAGTACCTTTGACATTAACAACAAATACTTTTAATAGAAGCAGAACATTTATTTTTCAGTATCTGTGTAAAGGGATATATAAATCCTTCGCTTCTGTTTACGTAATTAGCAATAGGGTATGGAGAAAAAAGCAAAGTATCAAAGTATGGAAATAGGTTCTCTACGAATTATTAGGAGCGAAAGAACTTGTGGTAAAGTTTGGATAATATTGCTATTGTCTCTTATACTGATTTCATCGGTAGAGATAAAAGCCCAAACCGAAACCTACACATGGAATAATGTTGCCATTGGTGGTGGTGGTTTCGTTTCCGGTATCATTACAAGTAAAACAGAGCAGAATCTAATGTATTCCCGTACTGATGTAGGTGGAGCCTATCGATGGGACGCGGCTTCTGGCAAATGGATTCCTCTCCTCGATTGGGTTTCAGAAAATGAATTGGGTTATCTCGGTGTTGAATCAATTGCTATTGATCCAGTAGAGACAAACAAAGTTTACATGCTTGTAGGTACGTCATATTTTAATAATGGCAAGACCGCCATTCTCCGATCAAGTGATTACGGAAATACATTCTCAATAACGGATGTCACATCACAATTTAAAGCACATGGTAACGGCATGGGGAGACAGACAGGAGAGAAGCTTCAGGTTGATCCCAATAGTACCAATATTCTTTTTTGTGGTACCCGATCGAATGGCTTGTTTAAGAGTACAACTTCTGGAGGTACCTGGAGTAAAATAACATCGTTAACAGTTCCGGCTACAACGAACGGCAGCAATGGAATTAGTTTCGTGGTGTTGGATCCATCTACTGGCACTAGCGGAAATGCAACACAAACCATCATTGCCGGCATCTCACAAACCGGAACAAATCTATACCGAAGTGATGATGGTGGTACAACCTTCACTGCTATATCTGGAGCTCCGACTACTCTAATGCCACATCGTGCTGTATTGGCGAGTAACCGAAATTTATACATTACCTATACCAATAATGCAGGACCATGGGACATTACGGGAGCTGGAGCGATTTGGAAATATAATTTAACATCGGGGGTATGGACGAATGTTACACCTTCCGGATTTTCAGGAGCATTTGGTGGAATCAGCGTTGATCCGAACAATGCAAGTCGATTAGTCGCGTCAAGCTTAAATACTTATCAGCTTCAAGATAATAGCTATGGAGATCGGATTTTTCTTAGCACCAATGGTGGAACATCTTGGGTTGACGTTGTGGCGAGAGGTTTTGATTTAGATCCGAATGGAAGCCCATGGATTGATGGTCACTCGATCCACTGGGCTGGATCAATTGAGTTTGATCCGTTTAATACAAAGAAAGTACTTGTTATTTCTGGAAACGGAATTTTTCAGACGGATGATATCGATGCTACGGTAAACGTCTGGAAGTTTCAGGTTAATGGTTTAGAAGAAACCGTTCCACTTGATATCGTAAGTATTGCTAACGGCCCTGTCGTTTCAGCCATTGGTGATTATGATGGTTTCCGACATACTGATGTAGCACAGTATGCTACCATTCATACACCACGCATGGGAACTACTACCAGTATTGCTTTTGCCGCACAGAATCCCAAGATCATGATTCGTATCGGGTCGAAAGATGTAAGTGGCGTGCGAGTAGGGGTGATGTATCGCTCAAGTGATATGGGCGTATCCTGGACAGCGTGCACAGCAAAAGGACCATCCGGAAATCTTTCAATATCGGCCGATGGAAAAGTGTTTCTTCATACTCCTGAAAATTCAAGCACCACCTACCTCTCTATCGATAATGGTGCTGTCTGGACAACAGTTACAGGTCTTTCTGTTGCAGGAGCGAGGACCGTGGCCGATCCTGTTAATCCAAGTAAATTCTATGCTTATAATAGCGGTAATGGCTCATTGCTGGTGAGTACGAATGGAGGAGTTTCATTTAGTGCTTCAGGTTCACCAGGCAGTAACGGTTCAAAAATAATTCGACTTGCACCAAATAAAGAAGGTGATGTATGGGTTCCGTTAAACAACGGTGGCTTAACCCGATCAACAAATTCCGGGCAGGCCTTTTCTAAACTCGCGGGAGTAACTACGTGTAATGCCATTGGCTTTGGAAAAGAAGCTCCAGGAAAAACATTTCCTTCCATCTACATATATGGAACAGTGGGAGGAATATTGGGCATTCATCGTTCTACTGATGAAGGGGCGACTTGGCTTCGCGTAAACAATGATGGTCATGAATATGGTGGTCCGGCTAATGGTCAGTTTGTGATGGGTGATATGAATGTGTATGGACGTGTTTATATGAGCACAGCCGGACGAGGAATAGTGTATGGAGAATCAAGTGAGACGTGTATACCAACCCTTGTCGTGCCAAACATTAAAGTAGATGACGAAACGCCTGAACAGACTTCAATCGATGGTGTTGATCAAGGAGAAACCGTTTTGTTTACTCCACAACCCGATAGTCCTGGCTCCTGGAGTTGGAAAGGACCAAATGATTTTACGTCAATCAATCGTGAAGTTTCATTGACAAACATTCAGGCAAATCAAGGCGGAATTTATAGTGTTCAGTTTACAAATGAGGAAGGATGTCAAAGTGCATGGCAGACGTTTACCATTACCGTTGTTGTAAAGGTTAATGGCATCACCGTGAAAGGTGAAGGTAATGCCACCACCATTGATGAAACGAGTGGAACGCTTCAACTCATTGCGGAGCTCAGCCCAGCCAATGCAACAGATCAATCCATTACCTGGAGCATTGTCAGCGGGGTAAATGTTGCAACCGTTTCAACGTCTGGACTTTTAACAGCTCTTTCAAATGGTGTTGTAACCGTGAAGGCAACAGCGAACGATGGGTCAGGATCGTTTGATGAAATCGAAATAACGGTTACAAATCAAACCATAACGGCAATCGAAAAATCCATTGATTCTATATTTGGTATTTATCCTAACCCGGTTTCTTCAGAAATACATATTCAGAATTCCACGAGTGTTAAACAAGTAATCATCTATGATATGAAGGGTAGGAGAATTAAATCATACGAGAATGATCAACCCTCTATGACCATAATGGTAATGGAACTTCAAAAGGGTATGTACATCATGACGTTATCGGATAGTAAAAATTCAACCTTTACGAAAAGGATAATAAAATACTAGGACACCATAAACTTTGTTAAAGGAGGAACCGGATTGATTTTAGGTTCCTTTTTTTGAATAACCTTTTTTGATGTGAATTGGAAAGAATTTAATTGATACCTTCACTGGTAAAAAAAAAGTTATCGCAAATGAAGCGACTTGATAGCATTGACTTTACAAGAGGATTCGTAATGATCATTATGGCACTTGATCACACACGTGATTTCTTGCACATAACAGGGCTGACACAAGATCCAACAGACTTAACAACCACTACACCCGTACTATTTTTTACAAGATGGATCACTCATTTGTGTGCACCTACATTTGTGTTTTTGGCGGGAGTATCGGCTTACCTTTATTTTAAGAATGAAGGACTGGCAAAGGGTCGACAGTTTTTATTGAGTAGAGGTATTTGGCTTATCATTGTCGAATTTACAATTGTCAATTTTGCGCTGTGGTTTGATATTGAGTTTCATGTTTTACTGTTTGAGGTTATTGGAGCGATTGGTTTTGGTTTCGTTGTTTTGGGATTGATATTGAGTGTGCCTGTGCGAACATTAGGCATCATCGGATTAGTTATTGTTTTTGCTCACAATGCGTTCCCCGTCATTCCATTTGCAGAAGGCTCCGTCCTAAAAACTATATTGACACCATTATTTGCACGGACAGCTCTCCCCATTTCACCAAATATACTTTTTGTTATGGGGTATCCTCCAATACCCTGGCTTGGAATTATGCTGGTTGGATTTGCTTCAGGTATGCTGTTTGAGTTTACAGAATTGAAACGAAAGAGCCTGTTGTTGAAAATCGGGATTTCATCTTTGGTGCTTTTTGTACTGCTTCGCTTTATTAATGTTTATGGAGATGCATCATGGACTTCGCAAAAAAATAGTGTATTCACTTTTCTATCCTTTCTTAATGTAACGAAATATCCGCCTTCGCTTTTGTTTGCCTTGTGCATGCTGGGCGTTACCTTTTTGATTTTGTATTTCTCTGAAGGTGTAAAGAATAAAGTAATGGATGTAGTGATGGTCTATGGAAAGGTACCCTTGTTTTATTTTATCGTTCACCTTTACCTATTGCATACACTAATGATTGTCATTATGTTTTTGCAAGGCTTTCAATGGAGTGAATTGAATTTTGGTGCGTTTGGTTCTGGCCGACCGAAGGAAGGTGAAAGTGGTGTTGAGCTTTGGGTTGTTTATTTGATATGGATAAGCGTTGTCGTTTTATTATATCCGGTTTGCAAGTGGTACGGAAAGTATCGGGCGGATCACAAAGAGAAGAAATGGCTGAAGTATTTTTAATTTCATTTCAGTAGTCAAAAGCGCTGGGCGAAAAGTGTTTTGAAGACTTTCTTACTGAAGTAACATCTTAATGAACGATAGTGTAGTCTATCGTGTTCACTAGCTAAAGCCCTTTACAATGCTTAAATATTCATTTGATACGACCAATGGAATCTTTTTTAAAAGACTGAAAGAAAAGGTTGACCAATACTTCTCTGATAAGCATTTACATTCTACAGGAAACAGCAAACTTTACTTTAAGAGCTCTTTACAAGTAGCATCTGCAGCAATTCTATACACCCTTCTGGTATTCTTCCCCCCAACACATTTTGTTTCAATTCTACTTTGCTTTGCATTAGGAATTAACATGGCCGTAATTGGTTTTAATGTAATGCATGAAGGAGGACATCAGAGTTTTTCTCGTCACCCATGGGTGAATAAGGCTTCAGCTTATTTTCTGAATGTTTTAGGAGGTATTACCTATTTCTGGAAAATAAAACACAACATCAATCACCACACCTATACCAACATCGAAGGAATGGACGCGGATATTGATGTGAAACCTTTTATGCGATTACACGAGGCTCAACCCCGACACGCTTATCATCGCTTTCAACATGTTTACTGGGTAGTGTTATATGGTATATCGTATCTGGCCTGGATTTTTTACGAAGACTTTCAAAAGTATTTTAGCGGGAGGTTTTCTGCCAATGCGATTAAGAAGAGTCTTGAGATTAAGGAACACTTTATTTTTTGGTTTACAAAGCTGATGTACATCGCGATATACATTGTAATTCCAATTATCACAGTGGGATGGTTGTCATGGCTTATCGGATTTTTCATTATAACTTTTGTTTGTGGCCTTGCCATCAGTGTAGTATTTCAATTGGCGCATGTTGTGGAAGGAACACAATTCCATTCTCCTCAAATTCATGATAAAGAGGACAAACAGGAGTGGGCGATTCATCAAATTAACTCTACAGCAAACTTTGCGACTTCCAGTAAATCGTTGTATTGGCTACTTGGTGGATTGAACTTTCAAATTGAACATCATCTGTTTCCACGCGTCAGTCATATTCATTATCCGGCAATAAGTCGCATGGTAAAAGAAGCCTGTATGGAATCAAATATTGTTTACAATGAATACGGTTCTATGTTTAAAGCTATCGTCTCACATCTTTTTCAGCTGCGTAAATTGGGAAGGGTCTGATTCGTTTAACAATACACGATTTTAATCCTTCATTCGATATGGAAGTTTCTTTACAGGTACTTACCTTCGATTCATGAAAAGAATTCTTTTACTCTTTTATGGTCTTCTGATTTTTTCACCTGTTTCTTTTGCGCAATTAAAGAGAGGTCAAATTGATCCTTTAAAAGTTCCGATACCGAAGCATCATTATCAGACTGAGTTTACATTTGATCAACCTACAGACACGTTACCGTGGACAAAGCAAAAGCGGGGATTGAATATTTCATTTGGATCTACTGATCAGTTATACATGCGGAGTGAAGTGCCTCTTGAAAAGCCATTGAATGTATGGGAAGAATCAGGATGGAGAGGGGAACGATTAAACACACAAATTCTACTATGGTCTGCAGATACAATTGAGCAACTTCATTTTGTTTTGAATGACCTTTCTGATGGAAAGGGTAATGGGATACCAAAGGAAAATGTAAAGTTGCATATGGTACGATATGTTCTTTCAAATTACCCGTATGGCGCAACAAATGCTCATTGTGATATTGCGGCTAGCGATACTGCTTACCTGATGCCTGATCGTTTTGAGAACATTGAACGTTTTGATCTTTCTCCGCGAACAGTACGCCCCGTATGGTTATCCGTTGATGTGCCGCAGGGAACAATTCCCGGGAATTATAGTGCTTCAATTGAAGTGCGCAGTAAAAAGCAGAACGTCAGCGTGCAGATAAAAATAAAAGTGCAGCAACAAACTTTACCTAAACCAGATCAATGGAAATTCAGACTTGACGTTTGGCAAAACCCTTGGGTAGTGGCTGAATACTTCCAGGTTGAACCCTGGTCTGAAGAGCATAAGATGTTGTTGAAGAAGCACCTCAGACTATATGCAGAGGCGGGTGGAAAATACATAACTACCTATGCAGTTCATTCTCCCTGGTCTGATAATTCGTATGCCGTTGAGGGAGGAATGATTGAATGGATAAAAGGAAAAGATAATTCATGGAAATTTGACTACAGCATCTTTGATCAATATGTTGAGTTAGCTATGGAGGCTGGTGTCAGCGAAGCCATCACCATATACACTCCCGTTCCATGGGGCTATCGCTTTCGATATATGGAAGAATCATCCGGCAATTATGTTCATGCTGAATGGTCTCCTGATTCACCCGAATTCAAGACCATGTGGACTATTTTTCTGGATGATTTGAAAGCACACTTACTGAAAAATAAATGGTTTGATAAAACATATTTGGGCATTAACGAAAACCCAATGAATATTACCATTGCTGCTGCAACGATGATTAAGCAGCACGATAAAAAGTGGAAGATTACCTATGCCGGTGACTGGCATCCTGAACTCAGCTCATTATTGGATGATTATTCTCCTATCATTTCAAGTGAGCCGAGCGCTAAAGAACTGAAGGATAGATCCGCTAAGGGTTTTACAACTACCTATTATGTCTGCTGCACTCCCCCCAGGCCAAACAATTTTCTTTTTTCTCCACCGATCGAAGGTCGGTTTATAAGTTGGTATTCAGCAGCGTATGGCTACGATGGTTTTTTGCGATGGGCATATGACGCGTGGCCTCAGGATCCAATGCGTGATGCAAGGCACATCGTATGGCCTGCCGGAGATTGCTTTATGATCTATCCGGGAGGAAACAGCAGCATTCGATTTGAAAAAATGCGAGAAGGTATTGTGGATTTTGAAAAAATAAGAATTCTTCGCGAACTGGTTTCAGCATCGACAGACAAGAAAATAAAGCAATCGTGGAAAGTTTTCGAATCTCATCTCAGTACTTTTATTGACAACCCGGATTACAAAAAACGTGACTACTCAACGGAAAGAGTTACTCGGTTGGTACACACGGGCAATAAAATGATTGAGCAAATAAGTGATGATCTGTCTCTGGTAAAAAAGTGAAAGAGATGAGTACTTTGTCTTATTTCTCCATAATCAGGGTAACACCTTGACCACCCGCAGCACAGATGGAAATAAATCCACGGCCTGATCCTTTTTGATTTAGAAGTTTGGCCATAGTAGCAATGATGCGGCCTCCTGTTGCAGCAAAGGGATGGGCGGCAGCAAGACTACTTCCATTTACATTAAGCTTTGTTCTATCAATACTGCCTAAGGCTTTATCAAAACCAAATCCCTTCATCAACTCATCACTTTCCCAAATTTTTAATGTGGTTAATACCTGTGCTGCGAAGGCTTCATGAATTTCGTAGAAATCAAAATCCTGTAGCGTGAGTCCGGCTTTTTTCAGCATGCGTGTAGATGCATAAACTGGCGCTAAAAGTAAATTCTGTTTTTGCTTTACATATTCAATAGCAGCTACTTCGGCAAATGTAATATAAGCTAATACAGGTAAGCCATGTTGCTTCGCCCAGGCCTCACTCGCGAGTAATACACACGAAGCACCATCCGTAAAAGGAGTGGAGTTGCCTGCCGTGAGCGTTCCATTTTGCTTGTCAAATGCGGGCTTCAGCTTTGCGAGTTTCTCAAGGCTGGTATCCTTTCGCATGTTATTGTCGCGATCAAGACCCAGGTAAGGTGTTAGCATATCATTGAAGAATCCTTCCTCGTAAGCCTTCACCATGTTCAGATGACTTTGTAATGCCAGTTGATCCTGATCTTCTCTTGATACTCCGTAATACCTGGCAGTAATTTCGGTATGGCCACCCATAGATAAACCTGTTCGCGGCTCATCAATTCCTGGTGCTAATGGAGCTAAGTGTTTGAATTTTATTTTTAGAATTTGACTTAGTTTACTGCCAACGGTTTTAGCTCTTCTGACTTCTAATAAGATTTTTCGCAGCGGTTCACTAATTACAATTGGTACGCTACTCGTTGAATCGGCTCCACCTGCAATACCGACTTCAATTTGTCCGAGTGCAATTTTATTGGCGATGTAAATGGCAGCCTCAATTCCAGTATCACATGCTTGTTGAAGATCACATGCAGGTGTAGCAGGGTCGAGCGTTGTGTCCATCACGCTTTCGCGCATCAAATTAAAATCGCGGCTGTGTTTGATCACAGCACCACCGGCAACTTCGCCTAATAATTGTCCCTGCAAATGATAACGCTCTATCAAACCATTAAACGCAGCCACCATCATATCCTGATTGCTGGCATTGGCATAATTTGTATTGTGACGTGCGAATGGTATTCGATTGTATCCTACAACAGCTACTTTACGAGGTTGATTGCTAAACGACATGAGATAAAGAATTTAATAAGAATAAAATCACTTAGATAGCATTTTAGTTCCGTTATAATACCGCACGCTAGTTGAGAACAGCTTCCCTGTTGTATCGGTTTCGGTATTCAAGTGGGGATAAGCCTGCAATTTTTTTGAATACATCACGAAATGCTTTATTATCGGAATAACCAATGTCATACATCACTTCGTTGATGGTTTTTCTCCCAGTCTCCAATTGTTTTTTGGAAGCCTCCACTTTCACCCGTTGAATGTATTCCACAACAGTGTTATTTGTCGCTTTTTTAAATCTTCGTTCCAGCGTTCTTCTTCCAATGCTAAATTCTTCAGACAATTCATCAACCGATATTTTATCGTTGAAATGGGCCTCAATATATTCCTGCACTTTAATGATGTCGGTATCAGAGTGAATTTTTTGCCCTTTGAAAATGCTGAAGGGTGATTGACTGTTGCGTGCAATGTCAAGAACAAAAAACTTGGAGGCCAATATTGCGATTTCACGACTCGTATATTTCTCCACCAGATGTAAAAGCAAATTCCAATAAGAACTTGCACCGCCACTGGAGTATAATCCATTTTGTTCGGTGATTACCTTATCGTCAACCAATGTTACTTCCGGAAACATTTCTCTGAATTCATTTACAAACAACCAATGTGTTGAGCATTTCTTTCCGTTCATCAATCCCGTAGAGGCAAGTATAAAGGCACCAAGACAAAGACTGGCTACTTCTGATCCTGTTTTGTATTGTTGAACAATCCACGGAAGAAAATCTTTATTCATCTTAATTGCTGATTCGATGTTGCCGCTAATGGCAGGAATAATGATGAGGTCAGCTTTCTTCGCATTTTTTAAAATCAAATCGGTATGTACAGAAAAAAGTCCTTCGCTCAACTTTACTTCTTTACTAAGCCCAACTAATTGAACATTGAAGAGCGGTGGTTTGCCTGCGCTCTTTAAAAATTCATTCACGGCAGTGAACATATAGCGAGGATCAACAATGGCAGCAAGCACTGCATTCTCAGGAATAAGGATCATTACGTTCTTCATGGTGTAATTAATTTCATAACGAAGATATCAATAGTGTTTGTCGCATACAACCCCTTAGAATGACGCATTTACACAGACTCTATTCCGATTTGGTCCACTAGGTTTGTATTATCAATTCAACAAAACAACACATTATGACAACACAATTAATTACGTACCTGAACTTCAACGGTAATTGCCGTGAAGCCATGACCTTCTATCAACAATGTTTGGGTGGGGAACTTTTCATGCAGAAAATTTCAGAATCACCTATGGCGGCTCAGATGCCATCGGAGGCTGGTGCCAGTATACTCCACAGCACCTTAACGAAGGATACCATTGTTCTGATGGGTTCTGACATGATGGGTCCTGGTCTGGTGAAGGGAAATGTAGTGACCCTTTGCATGAACTGCAGCAGTGATGAAGAAATCAATGACTATTTCGCAAAGCTTGCCGAAGGCGGCAACGTTAAAATGCAACTGCATCAATCTTTTTGGGGAGCAACCTATGGTGAACTAACCGATAAGTTCGGTATGAATTGGATGTTTAATTTCAGCAAAAACTAAAAACTAAAATAATTATGAAAACAACTAAACTGATTTACTGGATATCAACATCGATCATCTTTTTGCTCGATAGTGTAATGCCTGCGCTTACTTCTCATACAGAACTCGCAGTTGAAGGCATTCGTCATCTTGGCTTTCCAGATTACTTCCGAGTGCAGCTTACCATTTTTAAAGTGCTGGGCGGACTTATTCTCATGATACCGAAAGTACCTGCTCGCATTAAAGAATGGGCGTATGTTGGCTTTGCGATTAATTTTATTTCGGCCTGTGTGGGGCATGCTGTAGTAGATGGAATGGATTTTCAAACATTCTTTCCATTAATCATATTGGCTATCCTCATTGTTTCGTATACCTACTATCATAAGATCGTTGAAAGTGATAGCTTCGAAATGCAAAAAGCGCATCATTGATGGATACGATTAAAATTACAAATGATATTACGGTTTTATGTGTGACTGCCACTTCCTTTCCCGAAGGAATTTCAGCAGCACACGAAAAATTACATGACATGTTACCAACTTCAGAGGACAGAAATTATTATGGCATATCCTGTCCAAATGAGCAAGGTGTAATTGTCTATAAAGCAGCAGCTGAACAATTGCACGAGGGAGAGGCAACGCAACTGAAGTGTGAAACATTTGTTATCAGGAAGGGAGATTACATTAGTAACACCATTCGTGATTTTCATAAGGATATGGGAAGCATTGGGAAAGCCTTTCACGAACTATTGGCAGATTCCCGTATTGATCCGGATGGCTGCTGTGTTGAAGTATACTTAAATGAAAATGATGTACAATGTATGATCCGGTTAGATACTTAGAAAAATTAAATCCATCGTCAATAGTGGTAGAAGTATTTAGAACAAATGTTTGCAGCAAGCAAGTGGCTCAAAGAATCATTGCTGATCTTGCTCAACTCATTCCAAATGCTAAAATCAATTTTGATTTAGATGATTGTGATAAGATTCTTCGCATCGAATGCCATCATCTGGTTGTGGAAAATGTAGTTGAAATTCTAAACAAAAGGAGCTTTCTATGCGAGGTATTGGAGTAACACGAAAGAGAAGTGATCAAAGCTAATCTTGAAAAGTAGAGCGATCTGTTATAATAAAAGCCAAAGATCAATGTATGTAATTCGTTGATCTTTGGCTTAGAAATCAAGGACTTGGCAGCTTAATATTATTGAGGATCACAAAACATGATGCAATTATTTTTTTATTCCTATAGGATAACCAACAGTTAAAAGAAAAGAACTGTTTTTTAAACTATAGTCGCCACCGGAATAACCGTCTGGCTTATCGAAAATATTAAGTAAGCCATGTGCATACCGAAACTTACTTGCATTCCTATACCTGTCTGAACCCCCACATCCAATCTGTTATCATAATAGCTTTCGTCACTATCGACACTATTATCGGGTTCCTTTCCAAATTTTACTTTACCGGTATTAGTTGACGTTGCTCCAGATACCGATTGAATGAATTTATAGTTTCCTCCAATACCCAGCGAAATGGAAGGCCCGACTACAGCATAAAATTTTCCAAACTTTATTTTCACCAACACAGGAAGATCCAGGTAGTTCAAGGTTGTATGGGACTTGAGTGAAAGACCATTTTGGGATGCAGAATAATTATATCCCTTCTGATGAAAAACAATTCTGACTGCAATGATATTCTCTCTCCCCAAAGTGGTATATCAACACCCAACCCGGCAACAAATCCAAACCTTGATTTTATATCACCTTGGTCGGGCTCTAAATCATCGCTTAACTGGATAGATGCAAACGAAGTTCCTGCTTTAGGTATGAATTTAATCTGCGAGTACAGCGGTATACCAATGAAACTCAATACAATTATTGCTGTAAATTTTTTCATGAATTTCATTTGGAGCGTGGTGTATACAACTACCAAAATAAACCAGATGAAGTAACCTTCCTAATTTGAAGCTTTATTTTACAGCATAATAAATTCGAGTATTCTTTTCTGCCTCTTTTACAACGTAAATCCTAAAGCCTGATTAATAATAGATTGGTTGCTTTATACAATCTTAACAGCTTCCAGATTCAGGATGTTAGTGGCAAACTAAGCAGGCATCATCTCGGTAGCCACTCCAATTCTATTCCAGGCATTAATAACAATCACTGCCATAATAACCTGAGCCAGATATTTTTCTCCTAATACTTTCACGGCCTTTTGATAGGTAGATTCAGAAAGTCGCTGATGAATGAATGTTACCTCTTCGGTTACTGATAGTATCGCTTGTTCTTGCTCGTTGAAGAAAGGGGTTTCTCTCCATGAACTTAATACATACAGCCGTTGCTCATTTTCTCCATCGGCCCGTGCTTCTTTCGTGTGCATGTCGATGCAATAGGAGCAGCCATTGAGTTGTGACGCTCTGATCTTGATCAAATTCTTGTGGAATGATGTTAACTCAATTTTGCTAAGATACTTTTCAAAATTCAGCATAATGCTGTAAGCTTCTGGTTCTTGTTGTTTAATGTCCAATCGTGTGTTCATATTGTCTTTTTGTTTTTGTTTGGACAAAAGAACAATGTAGAAAACCAAAAAAACTTAATCTTGATTAAGAAATGATCAGTCTTTTTTACCTCTGATTTTACTTAGAAATTCTGGTGTAAAACCCAGATAGGAGGCCAGCATGTACTGAGGCACACGCTGAACGAAATCGGGAAACGATGTATTGAAGTGCCGATATCGCTCTTCGCCTGACTGATTAAAGATATATTGAATCCTCATGATGGATGCCGCAAATGAACGTTGCAGAATAATTCGAAAATACCGTTCCAGTTGAGGAAGCTTCTTGAATAGTTCTTCCTGCGTTTCCTTTCTAATAAAAGCAATTTCACAATTCTCAACAGCCTGAATGTTAAAATGAGAAGGCTTTTGAAAATCGAAGCTGTTGTAGTCTGTTATCCACCAATTGTCGATCGCGAACTGCACAATTTGCTCTGTGCCCTGATCGGTGTTAATGTACATTCGGCAACAGCCTTTTAAAAGAAAATGATTGGCACTGCATATATTACCTTCCTCTAAAATATGTTCTTTCTTCTTTACACTTTGATGATGCAAATGGGAGAGAAGCACTTTTTCTTCGGCTTCGGTGAGTGAAATGTATTTTCGAAGATGAACTAAAAGCGGAGCGTACATCAGATTGTTTATACTGCAGAAAGGTAAAGAGAATTCAAGATTTGACAAGCGTAAGGCTTGGAGAAGTCAGTATAATCCCTGATCAGCCAGATCCATTCAGTGTGACCATTTTATGTAGTTTTGTGCAGCAAGTCAATAACCGGCTTCAAACAATTTAAGAATACGAGATGTGAGGAAGAGAATAAAAAGAGGATTACGGGTTTCGAAGTATATTATTTACAAAGAAACGTTAGTTTACAACCGGGAACATTTCTGGTCCTTTGTTGGCGCGTTTGTAGGCATCGGGCTCATTGCTTTTATTCAAAGTCATTCGCTGTCCGAATATGATAATATTTTTCTCATCGGTTCGTTCGGAGCATCGAGTGTTTTGATTTACGGAGCAATTCAGAGCCCGTTGGCACAACCGCGTAACTTAATCGGAGGTCATCTAATTTCTGCAATTATTGGTGTAACGGTTTATCATGTCTTGCCTGACATTCTATGGATAACTGCACCTCTTGCAGTCGCCCTTTCAATTGTAATGATGCAAGTCACCAAGACTTTGCATCCTCCCGGTGGAGCAACGGCATTAATACCTATCATTGGGACAGAGAAGGTAAAGGCCATGGGCTTTATGCATCCTATATCTCCTGTTTTGACAGGAGCATTAATTCTTTTTGTTGTGGCGTTGATTTTTAATAATGTTACTTCGCATAGAAAGTACCCTGCCGCGAAGCGATTTACAAAGCTTACCAACTTAATAAAGAGAATACCTTTCATTCCAATAAAGGAAACACAAGTAAAACTGAATCATGGCAAAATTGAATTCTGCTACCGAAACTCCGTTATATGGACTTGATTCTTTTAGCGCGAAAGCAAATGATAGTTCATTTTATATAGAGACACTTCAGGTTCACCTGGCGAATCACAAATTTGTAAGTAAGCCTCATCGGCATAATTTTTATTTACTCTTGTATATAACAAATGGAGGGGGAGAGCACACTATTGATTTTAAAACCTATCCCATCGAACCGGGAAGTTTCTTCTTGATGACACCAGGACAAGTACATTCATGGAACCTGGAGCCGGATACCAATGGGTACATTATCTTTTTCACACAGGCGTTCTATCGCATGCAGTTCAATGCGAATAGTTTGATGGAGTTTCCATTTTTTCATTCTCTTCAGGCAAGCCCATTGATTCAACTTGAGCCGGATCACACCATAGATGTTGTTGTAAAGGAGATGCAAAAAGAATTCAGAAGCTCAAATGCTGTTATTGACCTTCGCATTTTACGAAGCTACCTTGATCTGCTCTTGCTGAAGTTAGCGCGGCTTTATCCAAATGATGAATCAGATGAGTCTGCTATTGCATCAACTTCTAAACTGCGAAAGCTGGAACAACTCATCGATAAACATTTTGTGAAATTAAAGCTACCCAGCGAGTATGCTGATTTAATGAATCTATCGCCTTCCTATCTAAACAACATTTGCAAGCAGAAGGTTGGAAAGACTTTAACTGATCTGATTACAGAACGGGTTATACTCGAGGCCAAACGTTATTTTGCGCATTCTGATCTAACGGTAAACCAGGTATCCGACAAGCTTAATTTTTCGTCAGCCTCATACTTCATTCGCTTTTTCAGGAAACATACTGGCATAACCCCGGAACAATTCAAAAAATCACTGAATCGTACTATACAATAGATAAAGTGTATTCATCATAACCCGGGGCAATGGGTTTATTTTGATAGACAAAACAAAACGCTTTATGAACTCCGGCCTTTATAGTATTCTCACCGTAAGATGCCCACGATGTCACGAGGGCAAAATGTTTCCCGCTGGCACACTTTATAGTCCAACTAAATTCATGAAGATGAATAAAACTTGTTCGAGCTGCGGACAGTCATTCGAACCTGAGCCTGGCTATTACTTTGGTGCCATGTTCGTGAGTTACGCTATTAACACAGCGTTCTTTGTAGCGGTCTGGATAGCGCTGAAAGTTTTAGCCTCTGAAATTACAACGACTATGATGGTAGCAGCGCTTCTGATTGTTGTGCTCGGATTGTTACCCTTTACCTTTAGGTGGTCGCGCGTTTTGTGGATTAGTATTTTTGTTCGCTATCAGGGTGATGCAAAAAGTATTCCCTTTAAAAACTAAATCGCCATATCATCTTAAGACGATATGGCGATCATGCAATACGAAAATAAAATCAGGTTTGGTTGCTAAATCTTCTTATTTCATTTGCTACTTATAGTAAGCATCAATCGTTTCAATAGTCCCATCAGGTCGATACTTCAAATCGGTAACTTTCACACTTCGCAACTTTGTTTTGCCTCCGGATAGAATGCTATCGTGATAGAACAAATACCATTTTCCTTTTATTTCAATAATCGAATGATGATTGGTCCAGCCAACAACAGGATTTAAAATTACACCTTGATAAGTAAATGGACCGTATGGACTATTGCCAATCGCATACGCGATAAAATGAGTATTACCTGTTGAATAAGAGAAATAGTATTTGCCATTGTACTTATGCATCCACGAAGCTTCAAAGAATCTTCTGTCGTGATCTTTGCCTAAGAAAGGTTTGCCATCGGCATCCAGGATTTTAATTTCTTTCACACCTCCGGAAAAGCTGAGCATATCCTTGCTCATTAAAGCAACGCGTGGATTGATCGAAGGTAAGCTATCTTTCATTAGATCTGTTTTCGAACCTGCAGAGTCATATTTATCCTTGCTCCATCGTTGAAGTTGTCCACCCCAGATTCCACCGAAATACATATATGACTTGCCATCGGTATCGGTGAAGACGGCAGGATCAATACTGTAACTACCTTTTATATAAGATGCTTCGGCTTTGAACGGACCGGTGGGTGAAGCAGAAGTGGCAACACCAATATGGAATACATCTTTTTTATCTTTTGCAGGGAAATATAGATAGTACTTACCGTTTTTAAAGGCAGCATCAGGAGCCCACATCTGTCGGCCTGCCCAGGGCACATCTTTAATGTCTAGTGCGACACCATTATCCGTTACTTGTCCGCCCACACTATCCATGGATAAGATGTGATAGTCTTTCATAGCGAAATGACCGCCTTCATCATCTTCTGCAATGTTCGATTCGATATCGTGTGATGGATAAATGTAGATTTTGTTGTTGAACACATGAGCCGATGGATCAGCGGTGTAGATTGCTGTTACCAATGGCTCGGATATTGGTTTAGGTAAAGCGGGTTTCGCTATGCTATCCTGGGCAACGGAATCAACTGCTTCGGTTGAAGCACTATTATTTTTGTTTTGGCATGCCGTTAATAATACGGCTATACCAAAGGCAAGGATGGTGACGAATGGTAAGGATCGCTTTGTCATTTTTTGATAAATTTGATTGGATGAAAATGGGTTTAATTGAGCGCCTCAATATATGTGTTTCAGGCAATAGTTCTGTTTCATTTTCATTGCATTTTTGCCGAATCAAAATATGAATACATTAGCCGCCCGACTGGCTGTCATTTGTCACCCCCAAGACATAACAATAGATTGCCAGGTGAACTACATCCGAATCTATTTGTTTTATCGTACATAGACTAAAATTATCGAAACATGTATCAATACATCATTATCGCACTCCTGGCTTCTGTGTTTGCATGCAAACCGGCTGATCAAAAGCAAGAAGAGAAGGCAACAGCACCAATCATTCAAACCGCGCAGGTGGATACGGTAGGAAAAATAGAAAAGACGGAAGCCGAATGGAAAGCCACACTTACGCCAGAACAATATCATGTGCTTCGCGAGAAAGGTACCGATGCACCTTTTAAAGGAGAGTTTACGTACACCAAAGATAAGGGTACTTACAAATGTGCCGCATGTGGCAACCCACTGTTTACCTCCGATATGAAATTTGAATCGGAATGCGGATGGCCAAGTTTCGATAAGGAACTTGCAGGCGACAGAATTAAAACCGTAACGGATACTTCTTTCGGTATGGTACGAACTGAAATATTATGTGCCCGTTGTGGCTCGCACTTGGGCCACTTGTTTGATGACGGACCTACCTTAACTGGTAAGCGCTATTGTGTGAATTCTACTTCGTTAGATTTTAAGAAAGAGAAGAAATAAGGAGTTCAGAATAAGCATGTACATGTTTTATAGGGGAGGTGCACATTCATATTTACTGGATGGTTGGCATTACCATTTCTCATTTTATTAAGCTTAATATTGGACAACTTAAGAGCAAAAAAAAATTGACGAGATTAAGACTAATAGAGTAGACAACTAAGGAGGTGAATGAAAAGGTGCTGCACACAACAGCAAATACATTGAAATAGCAGAACTTGCCAGTCGAAGATGAAGCCCAACAATTCAGATGAAAATGCCTGCATCAACAATTCCTGGAAATAATGAAATAGACACCTTTCTATCTCGATATGACGAGACGGTCTTTACCAACGCACTTAAACTTCGAAGTGTTCTTTTTAAACTTCTTCCTGATGTAATAGAGCAACTTGATATTCCCGCAAGGATGATTGCCTATTGCTACGGGCAAAAATATTCTGAAATGATCTGTATCATTATCCCCTCCAAAAAAGGATTAAAGCTCGGCTTCTGCAAAGGTGTTGAACTACCAGACCCAAACAGGCTGCTTGAAGGAACAGGTAAAATTTCCCGCTACGTTGAAATCAAAACTGAAAAAGAAATTAAGTCAGCTGCTCTTAAAAAATTAATTGTCAGTGGGTTAAAGGCGTATAAAAACAGAATGAAAGCAAGCAAATCCCTCTAGCTTCTTGTAGTGCAAGCATCCGCTTGTGCTTAAAATTTTCAGTGTCATTCTGATGTATTCAATTTTTCATCGAATCTAAAAATCTTAGGTTATTTTTTTGAACCATAATCATAAAGTTGATTGAGCTTAACCTCCTAAACTCTCCCAAACGAATGGATTTACATCGAAAGCTAAAGAAAAGCTTTAAGACGTAGCTTCCTTATTGGAGCATTCGAAATTAAATTCCAATGGTTTCAAATCTTTCAGTGTTTTCTGTATTACATTAGACAGGTGGATGGTTTTTTTTGTGCATCCAGGATAGCAGCGATTAAGTAAAGAAGTTCTTTAAAATATTTGACCCCCTCAGTTATGGAAACGTTTCAGCTCTCTCACCGTGTGCGGTGTAGTAAATTTCTGGCCGCCTTTATCCTGTTTTGTTTATCATCTCTATTTGTCTTTGGTCAGAATCAACAAGATGTTCAGCCCGGAAAACTCCGAATCAAAGTTTCGGAAGAATTCGCAGCGCGGCTCAGTCGGTCGCGCATGGGACGAAGCTCATCTAACGTAGTAATCTGTGGCATCCAATCGCTGGATGAGATTCACAAAAAATTTAGCGTTCATGAATTCAAGCGTGTATTTCGGGATGCCGGTTTTCATGAGGCACGTCATCGTAAATACGGACTTCATCTCTGGTATGAAGTCAATATGCCTGCAACAAGTAAACTCGATGATGTTATGGCAGCATATAAGGGCATTCGTCAAATTGAAAAAGTGGAACCCGTCTATTATAAACATATTATTGGGTCAGGAAATAAAGATTATGGCCCTGTAAGCATTGATTTAAATCAAAATGCAACGGAAGGTCAGACTACTTTCCCTGATGACCCATTATTTTTCAAGCAGTGGCATTATCATAATACCGGTCAAACAGGTGGTACCCCTGGTGCAGATATTCATTTGAAGGAGGCATGGAGAATGCAAACCGGAAAGCGAAATATAGTTGTAGCAGTAATGGATGGCGGTATACAATATGATCACCCCGATCTTGCGGCTAACATGTGGATCAATACAAGTGAGATTGCCACAAATAACATCGATGATGATCACAACGGTTATGTTGATGACATATATGGATATGGTTTTGGGGATGACACTGGCAACATTTCTCCGGATGAACACGGAACGCACGTGGCTGGTACGATTGCAGCCGTTACAAACAATGGAATTGGTGTTTCAGGCATTGCGGGTGGATCAGGCCACAACGATGGAACGTTGCTCATGTCTTGTGCTGTATTTGGTCTAACAAATACTGACAATTTTCCTGAAGCATATGTATATGCAGCCGATATGGGGGCCGTTATTTCGCAGAATAGCTGGGGCTATGACTTCGGATATGAGCAGGTGGTGCTTGATGCGATCGATTACTTTATTGCAGAAGCGGGACATAATGATTCCGGTATTCAAACGGGCCCTATTGATGGAGGAGTTGTTATTTTCGCTTCGGGAAATTCTGATTGGGAGTACGATTCCTATCCCGCTTTCTATGAACCTGTAATTGCAGTTTCCGCTACCAACCATTTCGATATGAAAGCCTGGTATTCAAACTTTGGACTGTACGTTGATATCTCAGCACCAGGGGGAGAGACCGAGCCAGTACAGGTACAGGGGGTACTTAGCACACTATCCGGGAGTGGATATGGTTTTTTTCAGGGAACATCGATGGCCTGCCCTCATGTATCGGGAGCAGCCGCACTGATATTGGCAAAATTTGGTGGACCTGGCTTTACCCGTCAATCACTCCGAAATATGTTGACCGTTACTGCCGACAATATCTACTCACTCAATCCAGACTACAAAAAAAAACTCGGCTATGGCCGACTCAATGTAAAAAATGCATTGCATTTCAATGACTATACTCCACCGGTTGCCATTGGTGATCTTCAGGTAATAAACCAAACGCAAACTGCGCTTTCAGTCCACTGGACTTCACCTTCTGATCCTGGAGATTTACCGGTCGCCTCCTATGATTTCCGATATTCAACTGAACCCATTACAGCTACAAATTTTAATCAGGCTACAGCTGTTACGGTATTACCATCGGGTGATGATGCTGGTACTGAAATACATTTCACGCTACCAGACCTTCTGCCAGAAACATTATATTATGTTGCATTAAAGTCAGCCGATTCTTTTGGCAACATTTCAGCATTATCAAATGTTGTTTCTGCAACAACCGATGCTCCTTCGGCATTGATTGTTCATCCTGCATCATTCAGTGCCAGCCTGGTCACTGCAGAGACGGTTGAAAGGTCAATGATTATCGTCAATGCAGGAGCCGGACCTTTGCGTACTACTATTGAATCATCAGAGCACGTTTTAGCTGAACCTGCCACCGCCACTATACCCGCAGGTGATTCAATAATGATCACCATCAGTATCCGCGCAAATAATTTATTAGCGGGTGTGTATTCAGAAGTACTGCATATAATAAGCAATGCTCCTGAAGGTACATTTGATATTCCTGTAAATCTTTCGGTAGCGAATAATGGATATCCCATTATCAGCGTTTCGCCTGGTACGCTCAATTTTGAAAATACGATTATCCACACAACGACTGCGAAGAAAATTGCAATCCGAAATAATGGCTCAGAGAATCTTTCAATTGGATCGGTATCATCAGATAATGCTCAAATGCAAATTGAATTTTCCGAAGGAGTGGTACTCGTACCATTTGATACAATAAGTCTTCCTGTTTTATTTACTCCAGAAGCTGTTGGATTTACATCAGGCATCATTTCAGTCGCCTCAAATGATCCGGCTTCTCCAATCGTTCAACTTGCTGTATCCGGTAGCAGTTATGATCCCTTCGGAGGACTTGTTGTTTTTCCTGAAGTACTCAATGATGAACTCTTACTGAACGAAAAGTCGACACAGAAGATGAGTCTGTACAATACAGGAACATCGACAATCGATTTTCAGACAGAGGTAAAGAGTGATATAATTTTTAACACCAATACGTTGTTTAATGCAAGATCAGGACAAAGGAAATCCGGAATCACGAAGGCATCGTCATTCGTCAAGAAACAGCGAAAGGATAGTATTTCTGGGCCTCAGTTCATGCCTGCAGTAAAAACTGTAGCAGGAGCCAGCTCGCCATTGAAAATTCTACCACTTGCCACAACGTATCAGTATGCCACTGATTTTGAAAGCTTCAGCATTGGACCTTTAATTCATCAGGAAGGTTGGTATACCTATGATATTGATGGATGGGAGGTCAGTCAGGTGAATCCGGCTCGAGGACAAAATCACGTGCGTCTTGTGCCCATTTTCCCGGACGGATATGCTTTTTCTCCGCTTGTAGCCATTGGACAAGAAGCATTTTCATCTATGTCTGTTAAAATAAATATCAACGAATCCGGTAATGGCTCGTGGGTAGTTATGGGGGGATCGATTACTTCAGGATATGTTGTAACCCGAATTATTATAGATAACAGTGGTAACATGTCTGCATTGATAAGCGATGGTATCAATGGTTACTATTTTGCAGAACTACCGGTCAAGGCTCCATCGGGGTATTTCGAACTTACGCTGGAAGTGGAGAGGGCTTCACATATATTCTATATTTATGTTAATGATGAACTGGTATTCTCTGAGACCGGATTTGCTGGCGACATTGAACAGGCCATAATTGGTAACATTGGAATCTCTTCGGAAACATTCATTGATGTCGATGATTTTCGCCTGATTGACGGAGGTCATGAAGGTATTGAATATGCTCATGTAAACCCGGTTTCGGGTACCATTTTACCTGGAGATTCTTTGGAACTCATCGTTGATTTTGACGCATCAAATCTTCCCTATGGAAATTTTGAATCTCAATTACTGATAAAGCCTGAAGGACTTGAAACGAAAAGCATTCCAATATCCCTTACCGTTACCGGAGATCCTGCTTTTGAAATAGCGCCCCAGCTGTTGTCGATATTTCTTACGAAGGGTGATGAAAGCACAAGCTTTATTCATCTAAGAAACACAGGAGGTAAGGTGCTGAATTTTTCAATATCATCAGCAGATACAACATGGTTATTGGTAAAGCAGAAAAGCGTGACACTCCCAATTGGATATTATGTGAACATTCCAATAGGGATCAAGTCACAGTCCTTAATGGCAGGTATTCATACTTCCACAGTAACATTCAGTGCAGGCGGAATTGATTTTTTACTACCGGTCGAACTTGATCTAGGACCACCCGGCAGCATATTCGTTCAACAGGATACTCTGTTTTTCGAAACGACAGATCCATACAGCAATGAAGCTGGAACTCAATTCACTATACAGAATACAGGTGAGGGAATACTCAATGTCCATATCGATGCCAACACATCAATATCATCTCCCTCGGAGTGGTCACCATTTGATCTTACGATGGATCCTGTGAATACAGGACCGAATAGTATTTCAGCAATTTCCAATCATGCCGGTTTTCCTGCAGAGGGCTATTATTACGATCATTACTTTGGCGAATATGTCGGCCTTGGTCCGCTTGATGGTCAGGATAACTGGGCTGCCGATGATGAGTGGACCGTTGTTAGTCCATATTATTACAATGTTGATATTCGGGGATTATCTAATGGAACAGGAGAACCCGCTTATGCTTTTTCACCGCGCGTAACACCTGGAAACGAAAATACATCTTGGTTTACGTTTACAGTGAATTCCTTGTATTCAAAAGGCTCAACCTGGCAGATCATTCCCCAATCGTTAACAAAAGGAAAAGTAGTTACACGACTTCAGATTAATCCAGACCAATCGTTTCAGATTTTAGTTCCAGATGAAAATGGTAATCCCGTCTTTCAAAAAATTCCGACTAAGATGCCTGAAGGTTCATATATGGTAGAAATTCTGGTCGATCGATTGACATTAACATTTTCGGTATTTATTAATGGCTTACGCGTATACACTGGTAAGAGCTTTGTGGATCACCTTGATCAGGTTGCATTCCTGTCATTGATGGAGGAAGAGAATTCTGTATTCTATATTGAAGGTGACAATATGTATGTGAATGGCGGAGCCTCCCGGTTTAGCTCAAGCTTTTTATCAGAAAGTAATAATCCAACCATTCTTCCCGGTGAACAGCTTACTTTTTTTCCTGGCTTAAGCGCAAGGGATTTACCGATCGGTATATATAGAGATTCACTCCACATCTTTAGCAATGATCCGGATCATCCGGAAATGATTCTTCCTTACAGTCTAAATGTCACTCGATCTTTTGTGCGTAAGGACCCGGGTAATCTTCAAATCAGTTTGGATACCATTAAAGCCACCATACGCGAAGGTGAAACTGGTATTCGAAATTTCACCATGACAAACACGGGTAACAGTGAAACAAGTTATTATTTGCCCCAGGATTTTTTCTATGGATACAAAGCCCACAATGTTTCATTCCATTGGGAAGATATTTCATCGAAAGGTGAGAATTTGAATCTGGGGGATGACGATTACCGCATTGTTCCTATGGATTTTAAATTTCCTTTTTATGACTATAAGGGCGAAAGTGAGGAAGTGTTGATAAGCTCAAATGGGTACCTGATTGTAAATCTCAGTGAGGTGCTAAATACCTACCATGGTGACGACCCTGCGAACCGTTGCATCAACAATTTTGAGAGTGATCGGTTACAAAATGTTATTGCGCCCTACTGGGAAGATCATGTCATCGATCAATACGCTGGTGTTTATTTCTGGGGCGATTCCTCCCGGTTTATCGTGCAGTATACAAACGTTCTACTCTTCGGAACGAATTTACGAAATACATTTCAGGTTATTCTCTTTCCCGATGGTAAGATCCGATTTGCATATCTTAACATGCATGACAGGCAAAGTGCCACTATTGGGGTAGGTGTTGATCCATACGGAGCAGGCAACGATGCGGAGATAAGTTGTAATGAGCCGTACGTCACCGATAGCTTATCCGTACAAATTGAATTGCCTATGCCCTGGATGAAATTTTCTCCCAATTCGGGTAACGTTAATCCTGGGGAGATACAAAGTGTAGAAGTGAAGTTGGGATTCAATGAAGAAGTATTTGGTGAGTATTACTGGTGGAATCTTCCCGTCATAGGGAAACATGAAGGTTATGTATTCAAGCAAACTTATTATTCCGATTATATACTCTTTGCTGAGGCCATACCGGTCTCCTTAACGGTACTGGAAAACCCGGCACCTGTCTTCGGTCCGCTTGAAAATCTTATAATCGCAGAAGGAAAAACAATAGACTTAACGGTCACAGCAACGGATAATGATTCTATTGTTACCATTATGTCGGAGAACTTGCCTGATTTTGTCACGCTGATTCATTCGGAAAATGGTTCAGCAACTTTCCGTATCTCACCAATTGATGGCGATGCGGACAACATGTATGGATATTATCTAAATTTAATAGCCAGTGATGTTTACGGAAAAAAGACGTACGGATCTCTCCACATAGCTGTTGTACGGTTTCAGGTACAGGACTTTAGCCTGATATACACAAACTCAGGTATTGAAGTAAAGCATTTTCAGGATACAGTCGTACTGGATATTGCCGATCCGGACATTGAGAAGTATACCATTCGTGCAAATACATTTCCCACGCGCGTGGGAAGCGTTCAGTTTATTCTTGATGGCAAGTATGTCAATACCCGGAACACTCCACCGTATGTGATTAATTCATGGGTGCTGCCGGTGCTTAGTGAAGGAAGTCACACCTTAACAGCCAAACCGTTTGGGCAAAGTAATGCGAAGGGAGAAGAAGGACCAGAAAGCCGAAGCATCATCAACGTAATAAACTCAGCAGCCATAACCGGTTTCGATGTCGTCAGGAACAATGGTAAAAAACTGATGGATTTGCAGGAGGGAGGCATCATTGATCTCAGTCAGCCAGGTTTCGATCGGATAAATGTAATTGCGAAAACAAGCATCAATACCGTGCGTAGCGTGAAGTTTGCAATCAACGGAGTAACAGTCCGTATTGACAACAAATCTCCCTATGGCGTATATGGTAACAGTAAAGGAATTGAATTACCATGGCCCATTCATCCGGGTCGATACACACTTTCTGCAATGCCTTTTATGAAGTATTATGGTTATGGACCTCAAGGTATACCCTTGACTGTAAATTTCAGAATAGTAAATGGTTCAGTGCCAACCGTACTGGCAGAAACGGAGGCGGAGTATACGCTCGAAGTAGGTACTACGGAATCTGGTTTTAGTTGGTCTGTTTATCCTGTTCCGGTGACGGACGATCTTAACCTGAAGCTAACGGGGGATATTACCGGAAACGTTGTGATGACTATTCGGAACACATTGGGTCAGCAGGTCTACTCAGAAACCAGTTCAGCAGAGACATTTCAGGATTACACATTTAGCACGGTGAATGCAGGCTTTACATCTGGTGTGTATTTTATTCAGATACAATATGAATCAGGTAAACGCGATGTGATACGAATTATTCACAATTAAGGATAGATCCGGCTCGTACCGGTAGAGAAATTGTATTTTAAAATATCAAGCTAAATATTTTGGCTTTTTGTCGATAATCTGTTGCTGTTAAATATTCCAGGATAAATTCAAGTTCGTTGACTTATTTGTTATTTAGCGACATGATTGCATCAATACTCAGTGCTTACGGAATTCAGTTTGATACCAGCAAGGTTGAAGTACTAGTCAGCGGACTTATCAACAAAACCTGGAAAGTAACGAGCGGTGGTAAATCCTTCATTCTTCAACGTGTCAACGATAATGTATTTAAGAGACCAAATGACATTGCACAGAACATTCGCATGATTGATCAATACCTGAAACAGCATGATCCTAAATATCTATTTGTTTCGCAGGTACAGAATTTGAAAGGTGAGGAGCTGGTTCACGATTCCAATGAGGGCTACTTTCGGCTTTTTCCATTTATAGAAGGCTCACATACTATCAATGTTGCATCCTCACCCCATCAGGCATATGAAGCAGCTTTTCAATTCGGAAAGTTCACACGCTTGTTGTCTGGCTTCGATGCTTCCAGGCTTTATACTACAATTCCGAATTTTCATAATCTTTCTTTACGCTATCAACAGTTTGACGATGCATTGAAGAAAGGCAATTCACAACGCATTCAACAGGCAAGTGAGTTGATTAAAGAGTTGAAAGCGCACCATCACATTCTGGAGACGTTTGAGAAGATCAATACCGGTTCCAGCATCCAAAAGCGGGTAATGCATCATGATACAAAAATCAGCAATGTATTATTTGACAATCATGGAAAAGGCATGGCCATTATTGATTTGGATACAGTAATGCCAGGATACTTTATCAGTGATGTAGGAGATATGATGCGCACCTATCTTTCTCCAGCTAACGAAGAGGAGCAGGATTTTTCTAAAATAGAAGTTCGTGAAGATTTTTTCCGTGCGATTGTGAATGGGTACGTAAGCAGTATGGGCAATGAATTGACAGGAGAGGAGCAAGGTCTCATTTTATACTCAGGCTCTTTTTTAATTTACATGCAAGCCATTCGTTTTCTTGCCGATTTTTGTAATGATGATTCATATTATGGTGCAGCATATGAAGAACATAACTTTGTTCGTGCAGGAAACCAAATGTGCTTGTTGAAGAAGCTGGAAGAAAAAACTTCCTTTTTAAAAAATATCATTCAGGAAGAACTTAAAAAACGAACTACCTTAATGCATTAACAATGCAACGACAGCTTATTTACTGTCGCTGAAATGTTTTGTCATAGCACGGGGATAATCAGCGAGCGCAATTTCAGGTGCCTCGATTTCCGGATGCCACAATTTTTCCCACTCGAAACTATAATAACCTTTATAACCACCTTTCGTCAAAGCATCAATGGCTTCGAAGATGGGAACTTCACCTTTGTCCATTAGAACATAATTTATTTTGCCATCAACAAGTGTAGCATTCTTAATATGCGTATGATAGATATACTTCTTCAATTTCTCATAAACTATAGCAGGTGATTCTTTCGTTATGGTCCACATATTAAGTGCATCCCAAATTAATCCCACCCGTGGATGCTCTGCTGCCTTCATTATCTTTTCGATATCAGCAATGAACACCACCTCGCCATGACTTTCCATCAACACTTTTACATTGCTGCCTTTGGCGTAATCACCTAATTCAAGTAAGCCTTTTGTTATAAGATCAATGGTAAAATTCCGATCCTGGTCTTTCGGAAAGTTATTGGGAAATACACGTATGTAAGGACATGCCAATTGATTTGCTAAATCAATGAATCGTTTACCATCATCAATGTGTTTCTTTCGCTCTGCGCCATCGGGTTGATGTAATTGAACGGATGATCCCAGGTTAACAAACTTCAAGTGGTTATCAGCCATCAATTTTTTAGTGGAGCGAATATTTTCTGCGTTATTGAATTCGGAACATTTTGGTAAATCTAATTCTCGCATAATTCCACGCAGTTCTATGCCACTGTATCCATTAGCCGCAGCGAAGTCAACAATACTCCTAAAGGGCCAATCCGGGCAACCTAATGTGGAGAAGGATAACAGGGGCTTAGCCTTCTTGATTGTGCTGAACGAAAATCCAAGAGATGCCATGGACACCAGGCTTGCTGACTTTAGAAATTCTCTGCGCGTGAATGGATTCATGATCTTATGATGATAGAAATTCGGATGTTTTCAAATATAATGGTTTGATGATAATTAAGGTTAGGAATGTACACAAGTGGTATTTACTCTGGTATTATATTCTTATCAAGAAAATTGTCGATTGACAATTTACAATTTGTAGATTAGGTGTGGAATTAATGACAAAACGAGTTTTAGATATGGACAAGAGAACATTCCTTAAGACGTCATCTGCACTTGCCGCTGGCACGGTGTTGTCGCAATTCGTTGCGTGTACGTCTGACAACAAACCGCTAAGTAACTGGGCAGGCAACCTGGAATACAGCACTTCAAATGTTCACTATCCTAAAACAATAGAAGAGGTTCAGCAACTTGTAAAGCAATGTGATAAACTTCGTGCACTTGGCTCACGACATTCATTCAACAAGATTGCAGATAGCACTGAAAATCAGGTTTCAACAAAAGAGTTGAATAAAGTAATCGCTCTTGATAAAGTTGCAAACACCGTGACCGTTGAGGCAGGGATGAAATATGGTGAACTTTGCCAGTACCTTGACGAGAATGGTTATGCACTGCACAACCTCGCTTCTTTACCTCACATCTCGATAGGAGGATCGTGTGCAACGGCTACTCACGGATCGGGTGTTAAGAATGGCAATCTTTCAACAGGAGTTTCTGCTATTGAATTTGTTAATGCTAAGGGAGATATTGTTGCACTGTCAAAGAATGATGGTGATTCTTTTTATGGAGCTGTAGTAGGTCTTGGAGCAATGGGCATCGTAACCAAACTTACGCTTGATCTTCTTCCAACATTTAAAATGCAACAAGTTGTTTACCGAAATTTGCCCATGAGTGAACTCGAAAACAATTTCCTCACCATCATGTCAAGCGGATATAGCGTTAGCCTGTTTACCGATTGGAGAAATAAAAACATAAACGAAGTTTGGATAAAGAGTAAGATTGAAGAGGGTAGTAGTGCTGCTGAAATTTTGCCTGAACTTTATGGAGCGAAACTGGCTACAAAAAATATGCATCCGGTAGAAGAATTGGATGCTGCAAATTGTACAGATCAAATGGGTGCTCCTGGCGTATGGTATGAACGCATGCCCCATTTTAAAATGGGTTTTACGCCAAGTGCCGGAAAAGAATTGCAAGCCGAATATTTTGTACCCATAAAACATGGGTATGAAGCTATGATGGCGGTGGAAAAATTGCATGATAAAATATCACCACACTTATTCATATCCGAAATCAGATCCGTTGCTGCGGATGATCTGTGGATGAGTCCTTGTTATAAGAAAGATTGCATAGCCATTCACACAACGTGGAAACAAGAATGGGATGAAGTGATGAATTTACTTCCATTAATGGAAGAGCAGCTGGCACCTTTTAATCCTCGCCCACACTGGGCTAAATTGTTCACGTTATCTCCTACGGTGCTGCAATCGCGAATTGAAAAGCTGGAAGATTTTAAAAAACTCGTTGGTCATTACGATTCTGATGGAAAATTCAGAAATGAATTTTTAGATAAAAACCTTTTTAGCAAGTAACAGCATTTCTCAAAGATCAGATTCTATTACGAATACATAATCAATCGGCAATATGATGCATAATCTATTTTTCAACAAAACGCATTCCTTCATCCTAAGGATGTTTATTCCCTTTGCGTCTCTTATATTTTTAGCAATAGGATGCCAACAATCCGATGGAGTTAAAGATTCTGCTTCCGATAATCTATTTGTTTATTCCGACAATATGGAAGCGCGTTGGAGTAGTCCTGAAAATAAGAATGGTGAAAAGGGTGCTGGTGGTAAAGAAAACTTTGGCGCTAAGGGGAGAGCCTATGAATCAATTGCTTCTGGTGCATCTCTGGAATTGCTGAACGTTAATCAGTCGGGAATGATTAATCGAATATGGATTACCATAAATGACCGTTCTCCTGAAATGTTGCGCGCATTGAAGATTGAAATGTTTTGGGATAATGAAAGTGTACCGGCAGTATCCGTGCCTTTCGGTGATTTCTTTGGAGTAGGATTAGGAAGAACTACAACATTTCAAAACATACTCTTTGCCAATCCAGAGGGAAGATCATTCAATTGTTTCATCCCTATGCCGTTTAAAAAAGCTGCAAAAATTGTGATTACAAATGAGTCTGATAAGAACCTCAACAATATTTTCTTTGATGTTGACTACAATTTACTGAAAAGGTGGAATGATGATTATCTATATTTCCATACCTACTGGCATCGTGACACAGCAACTGTCTTGACAAAAGATTTTGAGTTACTACCAAATGTAAATGGGCGAGGAAGATTTTTGGGAACTAACATTGGTGTGAGCGCAAATCCGGCCTACAAGAAATCATGGTTTGGTGAGGGAGAAGTGAAAATATATTTAGATGGTGATAACGATTTACCAACGTTGAATGGAACGGGTACTGAAGATTACATTGGTACGGCATGGGGACAAGGAAAATTCATCAACAATTATACAGGTTGTTCGATTGCCGATGATTCTCTTTTGCAGTGGGCCTTCTATCGCTTTCACATTCCTGATCCAATCTATTTTAAAAGTGCTTGTAAAATTGCAATACAACAAATTGGCGGAGATATGAAAGACAATGTAGCATTATATCAACACAGTAAAGCCCCACTTATACCGGTAACTACCGATACTGGTAGAATTGTTCAACAGTATCAAAAAGATAAAGTGCTTCAGCTTGATGCAAGCACACCAAACGGCTGGACTAATTTTTATCGCTCAGATGATGTGTCATCAACAGCTTATTTCTATTTAGACAAGCCTTCAAGCAATTTACCAATCTTGCAATCTTCCAACATACGAACGTACAATCTTAACAATGCAAAGAAATGAGTCATGAAGCAGAAGAAAGGAGATCACTAGTGTGATTAAATTTAACAAGAAGTATTTTGGTTTGGCCGTTCTTTTATTTGTGATAGAAGTTCTTATCGCTCTCTTTCTTCACGACAGAATAATTCGTCCATATGTTGGAGACTTGCTGGTTGTCATTTTAATCTATTGCACCGTTAAAGGCTTCCTTAATATCTCGATTTGGAAGGCTGCCATAATACGTACTGCTATTTTCATTTTTGATTGAGACATTGCAATATTTTCATATTGTGCGACTATTGAGATTACAACATTCCAAAATTGCAAACATTGTTATGGGCAATTCCTTTCATTGGATTGACTTAGTAGCTTACACCGCAGGTATTGCCATCGTTCTTTTGACTGAATTGGGAATAGGTAAGCCAAAACGAAATGAAGTTTAATGCTTCAAAGGAATTGCCGGGAACCTGAATTGCTTATGATGCATCTTTAGTGCGGTCAACATCTTTGGGATGGCAATGAAACATTTCATTAAACGATTTGTAAAAGTAGGAGCGACTATTGAATCCTGTCTCGTAAATAACTTCGGATACACTCATGTTAGAGTTTTTTAATAAGTCGGCCGCTTTTTTTAAACGGTATTGTTTGATTAGTCCGTGAGGAGTAAGACTGGTAATTGTTTTTACTTTCTTGTACAACGAGGCTTTACTCATCCCTACTTCTTCTGCTATTGTGTCTGCGTTAAATTCAGGTTCACTTAAATGAAGCTGAATACATTGTGTAATTTTTAAAAAGAAGGTATCATCCTTTTCTCCTATACCTGTTGAGAGGTGAGTCAGTTCCAGATCAGCAAAGTTTCTGAATTTCTTTCGAATCAATTCCATCCGCTCAATTAACTTTTCGATCCGGACGAAAAGATGTTCGGGATGAAATGGTTTTGGAATGTATGAATCGGCACCTACTTCTAATCCCTCAATCCGATTTTCGATTTCACCTTTGGCGGTTAACAGAATTACGGGAATATGACTGGTTTGAATATTTTCTTTAATCCGTTTACACAACGTTAATCCATCCATATCAGGCATAATGACATCACTAATGACCAGATCAATTCGTTCTTCTTCCAATACTTGCAACGCATTTTTTCCATTGCGTGCTTTATGAATTACATATTTATCAGACAGAATATTGTCGAGTAGTGAAATAATGCTGGCGTGATCATCAACAACAAGAAGGGAGTAATCATGTTTTGGCGATGTCTTAAGTAGCCCAATGTCGGTCTGATCTGAAACATAGTGATCCGCTTCAAACTCCATGGATATTTTTTCGGGTAGATGATGAGGCGAGACGATCATTGCACTTTCTTCTGGTAGATCAGCATAATCCTTTTTGGACACGGGAATCATCACCGTGAAGGTACTGCCTTTTCCAAGTTTACTTTCGACATCAATTTTTCCACGATGTATTTGAACCAGACTTTTTGTAAGCGACAAACCAATACCTGTACTCTTTTCAAGGCCGTTTGCACTTGCTATCTCCGAGGGATTGTGATAGAAACTTTCGAATATTTTATTTCTGTTCTCTTCTGCGATACCAATGCCTTCATCGCGTACAGCAAAAAAGGCCTTGTCGTTTGATTCTTTGAGTGTAACGCTTACCATACCTCCTTTAGCATTGTACTTTATAGCATTAGAGATCAAATTGATTAATATCTTCTCCAGTTTCTTATGGTCAACATAGGCCGGCAATGCATCAGGTTCAGGATAAAATTCTAAATGAACATCACGATCAACAGCGTGTTGTTGAAACGACTCAACAATTTCCTGAGTAAAGGGAATGAGATCAATAGTTGAAATGGCCAGCGTATCTTTTCCGCTCTCAATTTTCCGGAATTGAATTAGCTCATCAATAAGCTTTTGAAGTCGTAACGAATTGCTATAGATCGTCTTTAATTGCTTTTGATCTCCTGTGTCATTGTTTTTATTCAGGAGAGAAGCCACAGGTCCAAGAATTAAGGTGAGGGGTGTTCTGAATTCATGGGCGATGTTCGTAAAAAACTGAAGCTTGTAATCGTTCAATTCTTGTAATTGCTGTGCTCTGAACTTGTTAATGGCGACCGCTTTTTTAGCACGGGCTCTTCCGCGGATATACAATATGATACTGGTCTGTAATCCGATAGCGAGGAGAATGTACAAGGCATACGCCCAGCTGGTTTTCCAAAAGGGTGGTGTAACTGTAATCATGATCACTTTTGGTGCTATTCCCCAATCGCCATTTTCATTGGTATAGTTGATATTAAGTTTGTAGTGACCTGGTGGAATATTAGTAAGCGTTAGAGATTGTTGTTGCCCTATATAATTCCAGTCCTTGTCAAAGTTTTCAAGGAAGTAGGCATATTCACTCTTCTGCTTATTCCAATAGTCCAATGTTGTGAAAGCAAAACTGATAAAGTTCTGATCGTACTTCAATGTGATGTTATCCGTGAGATCAATATTCTCGGAAAGTATTTTACTTTCATCACCCGGAATGATGGCCACATTTCGAACTTGAAAATCAGTTACGGTAAGTTTTGGAAAATAATTCTGTGTGTATAGTTTGTCAGGATAAACAATGTCCAACCCATCAATTCCACCAAAGAAGAGTTTTGATGACGTGGACGACTGGAAGGCTGCACCATCTGCGAATTCGTTATTTTTCAAGCCGTCATTCGTATCAAAATTCTTGAAGGTATTCTTCGCGCGATCGTACATTACAAGTCCGTGGTTGGTAGAAAGCCAGATGTTTGCTTTTGCGTCTTCCAATATTCCGTGGATGGTATTGTTTGGAAGCCCCTCATGCTGTGTGAAATGTTCTATCTTATAGGGTTTGCTTTGAAGGAACATGCGATGTAATCCACCACTTGAACCAATCCACAATTGTTCTTCCTTATCGATATAAAGACTCAGCACATCATCGTTGCTCAAGCTGTTTTTCTCATTAGCGCTGGCTTGAATATGTTCTTCGATTTCTTTTGTCAGTGCATTATATTTATAAATCCCACCGCCACGAGTTCCAAACCAAAGCAGGTTTGGTTTTTCTTCTACAATGGTATATACAATATTACTGCTGATGGAGATTGGTCTGGTCTTTCCGGGATGAGAGAGCTGGTCATATTCTTTTAGAAGATATTTTCCTTTTGCAGTTTTAGAAACCTTAAGGTGAATAACACCATAACCGCTTGTGCCTAACCAGATATCATTGAATGCATCAACACATATGGAATAAACAGAGCTAAACGATAAATCATTTTGGTTTTCAAAATCTCTTGGGAAATGGAAGATTTTATTAGTACCGGCCTCAATCATGTCAATACCTTCGCTGTCTAGTCCTACCCAAATATTTTTGTCATGATCCTTGTTAATGGATAGCACTGCGTTATTGCTAAGTCCATTTTTAGAATGTAGAACCTTGGTTTTACCAGTCTGTGAATCAATGATGTTCAATCCGCCACCGCGTGTTCCAATGTATAATGTTCCGGAATTGTCTTCATAGATTGATCGTATAATGCTGTGTGAAAGCTGGCCTGCTTCGGGTTGCCCTTCTGATATCGAGTAAAATGCTTTAGGACGCGTTAGAAATTTATAAACACCATCACCGTCAGTGCCAACCCAAACAATATCTTGTTTTGTTTCCTGAATGCTGAGTATTTTAATTCGCGCTTTCGAAAAAGAGGGAAAGAAAGAATTCATGGATGTGGCCTTCAAACCATTCTCTTCAAGTGTAATCTTGAAAATATCACCTGACTCTGAACCTGACCAGATAGCAGTATGGTTTGAATTCTCTGATAGAGAAGAGACTGATACATTACCAAGTTGAATCTTGTTGGGATCTTTTTCAATATCGGCAAGATCATAAAAATGAAGTTCCTTATTGGCATTGACTAAGGCGAGGTAATAGTGTTTGCCGATGCGGAGAAACTTGTGAAAGGAGGGAGTCTTACCTAATTGTTTATTAAATACTAAACTGTTATTGGCTGTGCAAACCAGTTTGCCATCACTTCCTAGAAGATAACTTAGTCCATCATGTTGAGTAATGTCCATCACTGTACTAAGCCATTCGTTTTCTACACCTTCAACATGAACGGGAATGAATTCATCTTTCTCTTTTGAATAGTGATAAATTCCTTTTCCGATTAAACTGATCCATACTGCAGAATCAGAACCAATGCATGCTCTTATATTATACTCTATAAATGGAATGTCAGTAAGACTATCGAGGTAAATCTGAAAAGTGTTTGTCGTACGATTGTACTTGTTGATTCCCAGATGCGTAACGACCCACAGATTACCCTCACCATCTTCCAGAAAATCACGAATAACATTGTTGCTGATTGATCCTTTTACAAAAGGATCTGGTTTGTAAACCGTAATCGAACTGCCATCATATCGGTTCAATCCATCCCAGGTACCTAACCATACATAGTCATATTGATCCATGTAGACCGATGTAATGGCACTGTTTGAAATTCGGGACGCTTTATCAACATGTTGGTATGGCCAGGGTGATGTGCTGTCAGACTGAATCAGATTTCCAAACAGTGCAAAAAGTAAAACCGCACATTCCATAATATCAGACTGTATAAAGAGTCATTGCTTTAACAAACGTATGCAATCGCGCCAAACATTGCCCAGATAATTTGTCCTCTATATCCTATAACGTCCTCTCCGTTCTTTATTCCATCATTATTTATAACAGGCAGTACTTTATAAAAAGCATACCGGACAGCAAAAGCTTGCAATATGGTCAGCTTGCATCATGCAATCGAATGTTATTTCAATTGCAGACCTCTACATGCAAAACGTATCAGTACAGACAATCGCGAAAAGATTTGAACAGAATCCACTGCTATCTCCAAAGGATGTAAAGCCCAGCATGGAGGGAATGGTGGTAGAATGTCTTCTTAATCCCGGTGTATTTCGGTTTGAGAAGAAGACATGGTTGGTGATCCGTGTGGCGGAACGTCCTGAACAAAAGGCGGGGTTTGTTAGTGTTCCTATCTATAATAAAGATGGAGAAGTTGAAATACTTCAATTTGACAAGACGGATCCTAAACTTGATTTCTCAGATGCGAGAATCATCCGCTACAAAGACAAGGATTACCTCACCACACTTTCGCATCTCCGATTGATGTGCAGCGATGACGGAACAAATTTCTACGCACCGGAAAACTACGATCCGATTTTTGGTAAAGATGCTTTGGAAGCCTATGGCATAGAAGATTGTCGCGTTACGGAGCTGAATAAAATTTTTCAACTCACCTACACCATGGTTTCGTCTATGGGAGTTGGTGTTGGTTTGATCCAAACCCGGGATTGGAAACATTATGACCGTAAGGGAATGATCTTTCCGCCACATAATAAAGACTGCGCCATCTTTGAAGATAAAATTAACGGAAAGTATTACGCACTTCATCGTCCGAGCAGCCCGCAGCTTGGCGGAAATTATATCTGGATTGCATCATCACCTGATCTTCTTCATTGGGGATATCATACTTGCATTGCTACAACACGAAAAGGTAAATGGGACAGCGCGCGCATTGGTGCAGGAGCATCGCCCATTCGAACACCTATGGGCTGGCTTGAGATTTATCATGGTGCAGATGAAAATAATCGGTATTGCCTCGGAGCGCTATTGTTGGATTTAGCTGATCCTACCAAGGTAATAGCACGAAGCGACCATCCTATTATGGAACCAACAAAGACGTATGAGCAAACCGGTTTTTTCGGAAATGTAATCTTCACCAACGGACATATTGTGAATGGAGATGTCATCCATTTGTATTATGGTGCCAGTGATGAAGTGATCTGCGGTGCAGATTTATCCATTGATGAAATACTGAAGTCGCTTTTAGTAAAAAACAGTACAACAGAATATATCCTTTGATAATTTTTTATAACTGATACATCTAACATGACTATAACTGCATTATTAAAAAAGCCGCAAAGTGAGTATGAGTTTTTCCTGCAGATGCCACGCAATACTCGAGTGTTGCTTGCCACCAACATGATCTACGCATTTGTGTTGCCTGTTATTGAAATTTTTGTAGGCGCGTACATTATGCGAAGCTCAAATGATCCTGCTATAGTAGCAATCTATCAACTCACTGTTTACACTGGCATTCCACTCACTTTTTTGATAAATGGTTTTTTACTTAATCGGGTCAAAATTCCTCACCTCTATAGTTTCGGAATGTTGTTGAGTGCTTTGTCGATGGTGGTGATGATGAGCTTGACTAATCTTTCGGTTGTTGGTGTGGGTGTTGCCGGAATCCTCATGGGTTGTTCATTTGGTTTTTTCTGGGCCAACCGCGATTTCCTTGCACTCAGTACTACGAATGATTCTACACGAAATTACTATTACGGTTTAGAAACATTCTTCTACACCATTACCTACATTGTTGTTCCGCTTGTCGTTGGAGCATACATCGCTAACGTAAGTGTACAAGGAGGAAGCATCAACACAGCTTACAAAATTGTAACGTTCGTTGTTTTTCTACTCACCATTGTCGCGAGTGTCATTATTCATCAAGGGACTTTTAAAAAGCCTGAGCTTAAAAAATTCCTGTATTTCAAATTTCACGTGTTGTGGAGAAAGATGTTGGTGCTTGCCGGATTGAAAGGTCTTGCCCAGGGTTACCTCGTTACAGCTCCCGCAATTTTAATTATGCGTTTGGTTGGCAATGAAGGTTCACTTGGATTGGTGCAAGGTATTAGTGGCGTGGCGACTGCTGTTCTTTTGTATTTGCTTGGCCGAACCACAAAGCCTTCCGATCGGATTTACATTTTCACTGCGGGTATTCTGATTTTCTTAGCAGGAACCGTTGTAAACGGTATTTTATTTTCCGCAGTAGGTGTCATCGTTTTTGTGCTGTGTAAAGTATTGTTTTCACCTCTTCATGACATCGCATACTATCCAACACAGATGCGCGTAATCGATGTGGTTTCAAAAATTGAAAAGAGAAATGAATTTACATACATCTTCAATCATGAGTTCGGTCTTTATATAGGCAGGTTCATTGGTCTCGCTCTTTTTATTTATCTCGATACCTATATCTCCGAGAGTTTTGCATTAAAGTATGCGCTCATCATCATAGGTATTTTACAACTGGCCTCCATTCCAATGGCCCGACACATCATTAAAGAGACTGACAAACTCGATAACGCATGATACACACCATAATGATATATATAAAAATCAATAAGACAGATGATCGTAGTCATTCTAAAACATTAATGTACAAATCACTTTTATTATTACTCTTTGTTGTGATACCACTTCTGGTTTTAATTTCTTCTTGTGCAAAGCAAGAAAAAATTGGACAGATCAGTATTGATCGCATAACCTCAATGCCCAATCAGCCTTCACCGTATAGGATGACTGATTGGTATGAGAAGGCGCATCATTTCGATCAGTATGTATATAACCTTGATTTGCAAGGAGAGTACCGCCCTTTCATTTGGATTGATAGTGCGCAAAGAAATTTTCCTCAAAATACATTTGGCATGTTCACTGTAATTGGTGACATCCGACAGGGGCCAAAAGGAAGCAGGGAATTTCATGAAGCACTTTGTTCGATGGGCTCTATTCTCGGTGCGGGCCTCGTTGGCATTGATAAAACCAATCAGGATGGATTCAACTATGTAAAGATGACGCAGAATTATTTCAATGCTGCGAGCGGTTGGAACATCATGATGAACAATACCAATCCATCTGTTGCTTTGCTCGGTGGTGGTTATGGTCGCGATTGGTGGTACGATGTTTTTCCAAATGTATTATACTATGGCGTTTGCGATTTATTCCCAGGCGTTTCAAAAGCCGATAGTTTACAACACATCATCGCTGAACAATTCTTCAGAGCCGATTCTATTCTGAACGGAAATTACAATTACTCATACTTCGATTACGGAAAAATGAAAGGCATGACCAATCATATTCCTCATCAACAGGATGTGGCGGGTGGTCATGCATACATCTTGTTATGTGCGTATGAAAAATTTGGAGATGAGCGATATCTAAAAGGAGCGAAGTCTGCGATGGACGCTTTCGTCAATCAAAAAGAAAGCAGATTCTATGAAGTTCTAATGCCATTTGGTGCTTTGGTAGCTGCGCGATTGAATGCTGAACATGAAACGCATTATGATGTAAAGAAAATTCTAGACTGGACTTTCGAAGGATGCAAAGCTGCCGATGGAAGAACAGGATGGGGAGTAATTGCCGAAAGGTGGGGAGATTATGACGTGCACGGCTTGCAAGGAAGTATAACCGATGGTGGTGGCTATGCATTCTTAATGAATTCATTTGATATGGCATGGCCCTTAGTACCCATGGTGAAGTATGATAGTCGTTACGCTAATGCCATTGGTAAGTGGATGTTGAATGTAACAAACGCGGCACGACTTTTCTATCCGTATGAAATAGACGATCAACATCAATGGCTTGCAGCAAAAAAAGACATATCCAAAAATGTGATCGCTTATGAAGGAATACGAAAATCGGACGACTATAACCGTGTCGATTTAAAAGGAATTACACCTGTCGCTATTGGTGATGGTCCGAAGTGGACGAAAGGACAACCTGATATTTCTATGTTCAGTCTCTACAGCTCTGCACAAGTGGGAATATTCGGAAGCATCGTGCGGAAGACAAACGTAGAAGGAATCCTTCAACTGAATTGTAATGCAACTGATTTTTATCAAGATGATTCGTATCCGACCTACTTATACTACAATCCTCATGATACTGTAAAGTCTGTCTGTTTTCATTCTCCTGAAAAATCGAAAGTAGATCTGTATGATGCACTTGCTCATGAGTACATCGCGCGTGAAGTAGGAGAGGAAGGTTGCTTCTCTATTGAAGCAAACGCTTCGCGACTACTGGTGGTGCTGCCTTCGGGTAGTGCAGTAAAAAATGAAGACAATATGTATAAGGCAAATGAAAAAGTAATTGCCTACAGTCCATCTACCAAACCCTAATAAGAAAGCTGTGAAAAAAACAATACTACTTTACTTACTTTTTCTGACAACGTTCGCGATTAATGCTCAGGCTCAGATTGTGTTAACCGGCACAATCAAAGGACCAGACAATGAATTGTTGATCGGATCAAGCATTTTAATTAAGAATACTTCTATTGGCACCACGGCCGATGCCGATGGTGTTTTCAATCTGACCATCGAGGATAAATTTAAAAACTCAACGCTGGTCATTTCCTTTATCGGATATGTTACACAAGAAATAGCCATTGGCGAAAGAACATCCTTTGACATCATATTGGCTGTTGATGCTACTGAATTAAATGAGGTGGTAGTGACGGGTTACACTTCTCAGGAAAAGGGAAAGATAACAGGAGCCGTAAATGTTGTAGGCGAAG
This sequence comes from Chryseolinea sp., assembly GCA_039930485.1. Taxonomy (GTDB): domain Bacteria; phylum Bacteroidota; class Bacteroidia; order Cytophagales; family Cyclobacteriaceae; genus Chryseolinea. The sequence goes on along the minus strand of JBDTTT010000020.1, from coordinate 1,647 downwards.
ATTTGATTAGCAAATTACCAATACCTAGTATTGATCAGGCTTTGCAAGGTCGTGCCCCTGGCGTTGTGGTGACACAAAATACAGGTGCTCCAGGCGAAGGAGTAAGTGTTCGTGTTCGTGGAGCAGGATCAATTAATAGCAGCAACAATCCACTTTACATAGTAGATGGAGTTCCAACATTGGATATTAATTCCATCTCAACACAAGACATTGCCAATATGGTGGTGTTGAAAGATGCTGGCGCTACAGCACTCTATGGTTCGCGAGCTGCCAACGGTGTTATTATCGTAACCACAAAATCGGGATCAGGGAGTTCACCCAAAATTCAATTTAGCAGTCAGGTTGGTGTTCAATCGCCAAGCCGAAAGATTGCCATGACAAACACGGCCGACTATGTAAGCATTTTCAATGAAGCTGCAAATAATGACAATGCGGGCAAGAATCCATTGCTATTTCGACCTCTGATTACACCCGATATTCAGGCGACCTTGTCTAATGTAGATTACATCGATGCTATTCTTCAGGATGGTGTTCTTCAGTCGCATAGCCTTTCCATTTCAGGTGGAAATGAGAAGACACATTATTTTATTTCCGGAAATTATTTTGATCAGGAAGGTATTATCAAGAGCAGTAGTTATAATCGATTAAGTGCCCGCGTTAATATTGATACTGAAGTAAAAAGCTGGTTGAAGACCGGAGTGAATCTTAATCTGACCAAGGCCACGACTAATCTTATTGGAAGCTCAGGCGATGGTGCTGGTGGTAATGGAGGTAGTGTAATCCGATATGCATTTTTCCGAACTCCCGCCATTCCAATCTATGATGTGAATGGTGATTTTACAGACAAACCTGAACGATATGATTTATTTGGAGATGGTTATAGTCCTGTTGGAATGTTGGCCTATAACAACAATGAAAAAATCACCAATCGCTTATTCGGAAAATTCTTTGTGGACATTTCACCGTTTAAGGATTTTAAATTCACCTCTAACGTTGGTATTGATTTTACCAGCGCAAATCAGAGACGTTTCGATCGCAATTGGGGAACAGGTAATAGGATCAACAATCCCAACGGGCTTTCTGTGGGTGATGGTCGATATCAAACCTTAACGTTCAGCAATTTCGCGACTTACATTAAATCATTTAACGATCACCATTTCAATTTTCTGTTAGGTACTGAAGCCATTAAAGTTCAGAACTATGAAGTGACAGCTTCCGAGAAAAATTTCCCAGACCAAACCAATGATTTAGTTTACCTCGGTAACGGCCTTGGACAAAAAGCAACGAGGGAAAGCAAAACAGGTAATGCGTTGCTTTCCTATTTCGGAAAAGTGAATTACGATTTTCAAGAGAAATACATTGTCTCAGCAACACTCCGCAGAGATGGATCATCACGATTTGGTGCTGACAATCGCTGGGGAACTTTCTATGCAGGTTCATTAGGTTGGCGAATTGATAAAGAATCCTTCCTGGTAAATAATAGTTACATCGATCGCTTATTGTTGCGTGTCGGTTACGGCTCAATCGGTAATCAGGAAATCGGTGATTATGCTTTCACTGACATGATCAACTCCGGATATAATTATCCATTGGGAAATGTTAAGTCGACCGGCTTTGCTGTCTCCAACTTGGGAAATAGTAAAGTAA
>JBDTTT010000019.1:0-55513 GCA_039930485.1 Chryseolinea sp. | reverse complement strand
TCAATAATTCCCAGTTGAATTTCTTTCTTTCCTCTTTCCAGTCGTTCCTGTGTTTTAGCATTGATTGTCTTTTCTACTGTGAGTAGAATTTTGTCTCCGGCATAGCCAACTACTTTTATGTTTCCATTGATGTTGGCAATTTGGAGAGCGTTGTCAATTGATTTCTTTTCGAATGTTAGTTCCTTCGTAATCTTCTCCGTAAAACTTTGTGCGATTGCCAGTTGGACAACCAGCATACATCCAATCATGAGTATTATATTTTTCATACTGTGTTATGTTAAAACATCAATGCTTTGTTTGATTTTATTTTTCACACCCTTCGGTGTATTGGTATCGTCCAGCACTTTTTGCAATTCTTTTACAGAAGATTTTTCTTGTATCGCGGCCATCAATTCTGCCAGGGCAATTTGCACAAGGGGTGAATCTTGCTTTCCGATAGAGCGAATAAGTTCTTCACGAACATGATTATCTTTCACATAAGGTTGCAATGCTTCAAGCGCAGCGAGGCGAACATTTACGTTGTTGTCGTTATTCAAAGTTTGAAGTAAGGCACTTGTTACTTTGCTGCTCGCATCCATCTCTTCTGTAAGGCTTACTGCTTTTAAACGATCCGTTGCGGATTCTTTTTCCAAAAGAGAAAGCATCATCATCTCCTTCAAATCAGAAACTTCTTTGGTGAGCTCGCTTACTTCTGTTTTTTGAGATGGTGATTGCAATACATATCCGCCCAAAAAACCAATCAATAATGTAATAGAGGCGAGCGCAAGTTTTGGAAGTAGTTCGGGCCAAGAAAATAAAGAGGTCCAGGAAAAGGCAGGCTTAACAGACTTTTTTTCCTGTACCAGCATTTGATAGAATCGATTATCCAATTCCACACTTGGGGCAGGACTTTCCATTTTAAGCACATGCTCTTCCAACTGAGTCAAATCCGTTAAGTCATTCAATTCAATCTCACCCGATTCAATCAATTGCTCAATCATCTTCAACTCAGAAGCACTGGTTTGTGATGCATTGTATTTCGCAATCACTTCCTCAATCATTCTCTTTTCCATATTACATCCGTTTTTCTAACTGCGTATAAACTGCTTTTAATTCTTGCAGAGCCCGAAAGACTTTTACTTTCACTGTTCCTTCCGTGCATCCTAATATTTCTCCAATCTCCTTGTACTTCTTCTCCTGATACTTACTGAGCAATAAGATTTCGCGTTTGTCTTCGGGTAATTTATCCATGGCTATGGATAGAAGTTGCATCTCCTCGTCTTGTTGCATTTCAGTCGACTTGTTTTCGTCATGGCCTAATCGATCTTGCCATGATTCAAGTGAGTCTTTTGCCTTCAGTTTATTCTTTCGGAAATGGTCGTGATTCACATTGCGCGCGATGTGAAACATCCATGTTCTGAAATCGCCCTCTCCGCGAAAGAGGTAACGATATTTCAAAATCCGAATGAAAGTATTTTGAATCAAGTCTTCGCTTAAGTCTGTGTCTCGGGTTAGTCCATAGAAGAAACCATACAACGGTTTCTTGTACCGCTCGAATAACAGGCCAAGCCGATCAAGGTCGCCCTCTTTTACCTTTAGCATCAAGGCATTATCACTAATTGCTTCCAAATCCGGTTTTGAAGTTTTCAATGAGGGTAACTTAAGGTTTATCAAATGGTTACCGATAAGGGCAAAAGAAAATTACATATTTCGCCACACATAATATTTAGTAACTTGAGCCAAACACGTGTCTGAATGAAAAACTGGATTATTCCTCAATGTGCAATCGCATTTATGATGATGGGTTGCAGCCACATGAGTGAAAAAAAGCTCGTTTGGTCTGATGAATTTGAATACTCTGGAACCCCGGATTCGACAAAATGGAGTTATGATTTAGGCGATGGTTGCCCTGACGGATGTGGATGGGGTAATAACGAGTGGCAATATTATACCGATAGCCTTAAGAATGTTCGAGCAGAAAATGGCATCCTCATTATCGAAGCACACAAAGATTCCCTTGGTGGCAAGGCATACACATCAACCCGAATGGTTTCGAAGAAAAAAGGGGATTGGCTTTATGGTCGTATTGAAGTGAAGGCAAAACTGCCGCGAGGCAAAGGAACCTGGCCGGCCATCTGGATGCTTTCTACCGATTGGAAATATGGAGGTTGGCCGGCTAGTGGTGAAATTGATATTATAGAACATGTAGGCTATGATCCTGGCGTAATTCATGGCACGCTCCATTCCGAGTCATACAACCACCTTAAGCAAACACAAAAGGAAGGTACAATTACAATTAAAGATGTGCAGGATACTTTTCATGTGTATGCCATTGAATGGGAAAAAGATAAAGTTGATTTCTATGTGGATGAATTACTTTATCATACTGTGCAAAGAATTCCAACGGACGATTTCAAAGGATGGCCCTTCGATCAGCGCTTCCATTTAATTCTGAATATAGCGGTTGGAGGAAACTGGGGAGGCAAAGAAGGTGTTGATGAAAGCATCTGGCCTCAGCGAATGGAGGTTGAATATGTAAGAGTGTATCAATAATGAATGAACATGAAGACGAAAATAATTTTAAGAACAGTAATCATTCTAACACTTTTGATTTTAAATGTTGGTTGCGACCAGATTTCAAAAAGTATTGTTAGACAGACCATTGAATACAATGAGCGAATAGGATTCGTGAATGATTATGTAACGCTTACAAAAATTGAAAATACCGGAGCATTTTTAAGTCTGGGCAATGATCTGCCTAATGCGTTGAGAATTATTCTTCTTATCGCGCTTCCTGTATTTGTAATGACGTATGGACTGTTTTTTCTTTTTACAAAAACAAACTTGTCTAAGTCAACATTAATCGGAATTAGTTTTGTTCTCGGTGGCGGAATTGGAAACATGTATGATCGAATCATCTACGGGTCTGTAACCGATTTTCTGCACATTGATTTTGTGATTTTCCAGACCGGTATTTTTAATATGGCAGACGTTTCCATTATGGTGGGAATGTTTTTAATTTTAATGCAATCCGTTCGCAAAAGAATGGGCGGAGAGTTAAGAACCTAAAATCAATACCATCATGGTTAGCATAGACACGTTCAGACAACTTGCTCTTTCGCTTCCCGAAGTGACAGAAGCACCTCATTTTGAAAAGACCTCATTCCGCGTTGGTAAGAAAATTTTAACAACACTCGACACGATTAATAATCAAGCATGCGTCAGATTATCGGAGATTGATCAGAATGTTTTTTCTTCTCACGATAAATCGGTTTTCTTTCCTGTGCCCAATAAATGGGGCAAACTTGGCTGGACTTTCATTAACCTGAAAAAAGTTAAGAAATCTATGTTGGTTGATGCGCTTACAACTTCGTATTGTGGAGTAGCCCCAAAAAAACTTTCCGCTTTAGTTAAACCTCCTGAAGAGAAAAAATAAAATCATTTGCCTTTGTAAACCGGTTTGCGTTTTTCAACGAAGGCTTTCATTCCTTCCTTCTGATCTTCAGATGCAAAGGTGAGGTAGAAATTTTTTCGTTCCAGAAGCAAACCTTCATCTAGATGAGTTTCGAATGAACGGTTCATAGCTTCTTTGGCGAGCAGCACAGCAACCGGTGACATCTGTGCAATTTCTTTAGCGAGTTGTACTGCTTCAAATAAATACATTTCAACCGGAACAACTTTGTTTACCAATCCATAGAAGTGCGCTTCTTCTGCAGATAAGAATCTTCCTGTTAAAATGAGTTCCATCGCTTTTGCTTTGCCAATGGCTTTTGTTAATCGTTGAGTTCCACCCGCCCCTGGCATCGTTCCAATTTTAATTTCGGGTTGACCGAACTTCGCGGTTTCAGAAGCAATCACCATATCACAGGTCATTACAAATTCACATCCACCACCTAATGCGAAACCGGATACCGCTGCTATGATTGGTTTCTTTGTTTTGCGAATTTGATCCCATGTACTGAATTGATCAATCATCAACATTTCAATGGCAGATTGATTCGCCATTTGTTTTATGTCAGCACCAGCTGCAAATGCTATTTCATTACCAGTAATGATGATCACTCTAACACTTTCATCTTTATCCAGTTGTTGAAGAGCATCACGCACCTCTTGCATTAATTCACGATTCAATGCATTTAATTCTTTCGGACGATTCAGTTGTATTAGAGCGATACCGTTTTCGAATTGTGATGTTACTTTGATGAATTCCATTTTCTCTCGTATTAGATGGATATAAAGCCGGTCAATAAACTGATGGTAAATATAGAAGAAAGGCGTGCTGTAAAAAGAGAAAAGCCCCCTCTTTTCGGAGGTGGGCTTTTCAAATCAAAGGCTTAAAAAAATACTCTACTGTTCATTAATACCAAGTAATATTATTAGTAACCATTTTGATTTAATTTGCGCCCTTATTTTAGGTAAGCGATTGTTTTACAGTATGATCCAAAAGAAGATAGTATTCGTTTGTTTGGGCAATATTTGCCGTTCACCATTGGCAGAAGCCATTTTTAAGGAAAAGGTAAAAGCTAAAATGATAGCACACTATTTTGAGGTTGATTCGTGTGGTACTTCGAATTATCAGATTGGCGACCAACCCGATTCGCGCACAATTGCCAATGCATCAAAGCATGGAATTTACATGAACCACATTGCGCGTCAGCTTAAAAAAAGTGATCTTGATTATTTCGATTTGATTGTGGCAATGGATGGTAAAAATCTTCAGCACATTGTTAACCTAGCCGAAAATGACACACATCGAAACAAAGTTTTATTGATACGCGATTTCGATGTACACGCAAAAGGTGCAGATGTTCCTGATCCATATTATGGAGGAGAAAAGAATTTCCAGGAAGTGTTTGAAATTTTAGATCGCTCAGTTGAATCTTTTATTCAGAATATAGAGAGCTCAATAATTCGTACTTCGTAGGTCATGCCTTGTACTTAATTAACCTGTTGCTTTTTGAATCAACGATTTTATTTTCTCTGAAACTTTAATTCCGGAAGTAGCAGTAATTCCTTTCGGAGACATCTTCTTCAATGTTTTTTTTACGATGTCAACCATTTTTTCATCATCGTGTTTCTCCGCAAAGGCATCGATATAGAATTCAATAAACACCAGACAGATTACATCTTCTAACAATTGAGTGTCAGCATTAGTGAAAAGTTCTTTTTTCAATAATAGAAATTTCACCTTGTCAATTGTCTCGTTATCATACTGACAAGCTTTTAAAATTTCTTCAGCAACTTTCGCATGATGGATCTTTTCTTGGTTACGCCATTGTAAATATCCTTTTTTATCCATCGGGAAATGATCGCGTGCAATCTCCCATCTTCCAATGTGTTGACAACGAGCTGCAAGTTTTACATATTCAGAAGCGTCAGGACCAAATTGCTGGAGCCTCTCCGTCATTCGGTTAGCATAGAGCACTTCTTTCGAAAATACTTTGCCATTGTATTCTTCCTTATTCGGATCGTTCTCGTTGTAAGCATCAAAAGCTTCAATGGCTTTTTTGAATTGATCGGTTGAAGTTGTCATGCACTAAAGTTCTGAAAAATAAACATCAACGGTGCAATGCTCGGTGAATTTCTACTGGCACATGACATTCCATTGTTGCTCGTTCATTCACTACTTTTCCAATGACAATTACTGCTGGAGATGAAATTCCGTTCTCCATTACCTGCTGATGTATATTCAACATTGTTCCGGTCACTACTTTTTGTTCTGGTAATGTAGCATTTTGAATAATGGCGATAGGCTCGAATGGTGAGCGTGAATCTTGAAAGATGGAGGTAATTGCATTTAAATGACTCATGCCCATCAACACAATAACAGTTGCTGTTGATTGTGCTGCCAGATAAATATCGTTCGAAAGTTCTCCCGAAGACAATGTCCCAGTCACTACCCAAAAACTTTCATTCACTCCACGCTTTGTTAATGGAATGCCTGCAGCGGATGGAGCGGCAATCGAACTTGAAACTCCGGGAACTACTTCAATATTTACTCCGCGTCTTGCCGCATACTCTAATTCTTCATGTCCGCGACCAAATACATTCGGATCGCCTCCTTTTAACCGGACTACATATCCATATCGCGTAGCATAGAATACAATGAGTTGATTGATCTCATCCTGCGAAAACTCTTTTTGGCCTTTTCGCTTCCCGACATAGACCAGCTTACATGAGGATCGGGCATGTTCCAGCAATTCTTTTGAGGCAAGCGCATCATATAAAATGACATCGGCCTTTTGGATGGCTTTCATTCCTTTAATAGTGATCAATTCCGGGTCGCCTGGACCGGCACCTACAATACTCAGAGTTGGATTGAAGTCGCTCATGTTTAAATGATTTGTACGTAATTATACGTAATTATTGTTTTTAACTCTCAAATTAATACGTATAATTACTTAATTATTGAACAATACTTACTTAAATCGTTTGCAATGAACAGGATAATCGTAGTTGGCAATGGAATGGTTGGTTATAAGTTTTGTGAGAAGCTACGTAACCAGTCGAAGGAGGTAGAAATTATAGTATATGGAGAGGAGCCTCGCCCGGCTTATGATCGGGTGCATCTGAGCAGCTACTTTTCAGGCACTACTGCTGAAGAATTACTGATGGCGCCTGCATCGTGGTATGTAGAAAACAATATTCAACTACATACTGGAGAGCTCGTAACGGAGATTGATCGTCAAAACAAAAAAATCAAAACGCACACAGGTAAAACTGATCAATACGACTACCTCGTCCTGGCAACAGGATCAAGCGCATTTGTTCCGGTGCTGGAAGGTGTGGAGCGTCATGGTGTGTTTGTATACAGAACCATTGAAGATCTTAATCAGATAATAGAGTACGGAAAAAAAATAAAGAAAGCGGCAGTACTTGGTGGAGGCCTGTTAGGATTAGAAGCTGCAAAGGCATTGCTCGATCTTGGTTTGGAAACACACGTAGTAGAGTTTGCTCAGCGTTTGATGCCAAGACAAATTGATGACGCTGGTTCATCCGTATTAACTCATAAACTTTCTCAACTCAACATTACAGTTCATACCAATAAGAGCACAAAGAAAATTGCTGGTAATGGAAAGTTAGAGGGATTAGAATTTAATGATGGCTCTTCACTTCAAATCGAAATGCTGGTGATCTCTGCAGGTATTCGTCCGCGTGATGAAGTTGCCAAGTCAAGCGGAATTGAAGTGCATCCGCGTGGGGGTGTCATTGTGAATAATTCTTTGCGCACCAATGATGAATTTATTTTTGCGATTGGCGAGGTGGCGGTACATAATAACATGGTGTACGGCCTTGTCGCTCCAGGTTATGAAATGGCCGACATTGTTGTAAAACAATTGTTGAACGATACATCAAAACAATTCACAGGTTTTGACATGTCAACGAAATTGAAGTTGATGGGTGTTGATGTTGGAAGTTTTGGCGATCCATTTGGCGAAACTCCTGGAAGTATTCCAATTGCTTTTCAGGATAAACGCAATGGGGTTTACAAACGAATCAACATTTCAGAAGATGGAAAATATTTGTTGGGGGGAATTTTAATTGGAGATGCTTCTCAATACAATTTGTTCCATCAAATGGTGGTAAACAAAATGCCATTACCAGCACAACCTGAATCATTAATTATAGGTACACCTGGAAAAGCAGATGAAGGTGCAGGCGTTAAGAGTCTTCCTGATGCAGCTCAGATATGTTCATGCGAAAATATTTCAAAAGGGGATCTGATTTGTCAAATCAAAGAGAATGGTGTAAAGACCATTGAAGAACTAAAGAAAAACACGAAAGCGTGTACAGGATGTGGCGGATGTACACCGATGGTAAATGACATTCTGAAAATTACATTAGAATCATTAGGTCATAAAATAAAGAAAACGCTTTGTGAGCATTTCGATTACAGCAGACAAGAATTGTATGACATCATTAAAGTAAAAGGTATTAAAACCTATAATGCTTTGCTGGATTCTTGTGGAAAAGGTGATGGTTGTGAAGTATGTAAACCAGCTGTAGCTTCTTTGCTTGCCAGTATTTGGAATGAATTAATCGTAGAACAAGATACCATTCAAGATACCAACGATCGTTTTCTTGCTAACATTCAACGCGGAGGTACTTATTCAGTAGTGCCACGAATTGCCGGTGGTGAAATCACTCCGGAGAAGTTGATGGCCATTGGAAGGATTGCGCAAAAATATAATCTATACACAAAGATTACAGGCGGCCAACGCATCGATATGTTTGGTGCACGCGTTGATCAACTTCCGGAAATTTGGGAAGAATTAATCGATGAAGGTTTTGAAAGTGGACACGCCTATGGAAAATCCCTTCGCACTATAAAAAGTTGTGTGGGCTCTACATGGTGTCGCTTTGGTGTTCAGGATTCTGTTTCGTTTGCCATTTTTATTGAAGAACGATATAAAGGTCTGCGCGCACCCCATAAATTGAAAGGTGCTGTATCAGGATGTATCCGCGAATGCGCTGAAGCTCAATCAAAAGATTTTGGAATTATTGCTACCGAGAAGGGTTGGAACTTATATGTATGTGGCAATGGTGGATCACGTCCTCAACACGCAAAATTATTGGTGAACGATGTTGACACGGATACCTGTGTAAAATTGATTGACCGATTCCTGATGTTCTATATCAAAACAGCTGATCCATTGACACGTACAGCAACATGGCTGAACAAAATGGAAGGTGGATTGGAATATCTGTATGATGTGGTGGTAAATGATTCACTGGGGATTGGTGAAGAGCTGGAACGAGAAATGAAAGAGTTAATTGCGGGTTATGCCTGCGAATGGAAAAAGGTAGTGGAGAACCCAGAGCTGCGTTCTAAGTTCAAGCATTTCATCAACGATGATGCAGAAGATGACACACTTTCCTTTGTTGATTTGCGCGGACAAAAAATGCCAATCGACTGGAATAAAAAAGTTTAAAGTTCAAGGTTTCAGGTTCGAAGTTTCCTAATCAAAGCAGATCACCAGACCAATAACGATCAACAATCAACGAATACCGAAAGAGATGGATACAATAACGAATAACAACGAAATTAAAATTTGGTATAAAGCTGCACGAACAACTGACTTTCCGGAAAATGGGGGGGCATGTGTAAAGTATAAAGACTTACAAATTGCCGTATTCAATTTTACCCGAAGAAACGAATGGTATGCTTGCCAGAATTTATGTCCACATAAAATGCAGATGGCTTTGTCTCGGGGAATGATTGGCTCGTTGCAAGATGAACCAAAGGTGGCGTGTCCTTTTCATAAAAAGAATTTCTCATTGCGCAGTGGTGAATGTTTAAATGCAGAGGAAGAGAAGATTTCCGTTTTCCCGGTAAAGGTGGAAGACGGTTTTGTTTACATCGGCTTTACGCAGTAGGGCATTTCTTTATATCAGTTTAGGTTAAATGTCAGGTGTAAAAGCCTGGCATTTTTTATCTGATAGCTAGCGATCATACCTACAGATCTCTACTTACTTCCGCTCATAGAAATCAGTAAGGCATAATCTAAAATTAAGTAACTTGCTACGTATATGCACTTAAATTTTGACAGTGATGTAAAGCTCAGACTGAACCGGTTCAGCAAACTTGGTACGTGGTACATTCTGGCGCTTAGCGCCATCGCGACAGTTGCCATTATCGGACAGGTACTTATTCAACTTCACTTAAAAGATCAGCAAAGTGATTCACGCGTGGTGAACATTGCCGGTAAGCAGCGGATGTTGAGTCAGAAAATTTCAAAAACAGTTTTACTCTTAAAACCAGATCAAACTGAAGTTGATCGAATTGAGAAACTGAAGCAACTTGATGCTGCCGTTTCACTCTGGAAAATTTCACAAGATGGTTTACGCAATGGCAACGACAGTCTTCGCCTACCCGGAAAAAATAGTGAAGCGATCGTTACCTTATTTGCTTCAATTCAATCTGACTTTGATGCAATGCACCAAGATGCTCAAACCATTATTGGATTGTTAAAAAAGAATCCATCAGCATCCCATGCTGATCTCAATCCGCACATTCAAGGTATACTGAATCATGAAGGTGTATTCCTCAGTGGTATGGAGCGCATTGTGCTTCAATATGCTAATGAGGCACACGAAAAAGTTTCATCACTGAGTAAAATGGAATATATTCTGATGATTATTTCCCTTGTAGTGATCGCACTTGAAATCATGTTCATTTTCCGGCCAACTACTCAACATGTAAACAATACAGTGAACAAGTTGGTTGATTCAGAAATGAATGCCCGGAAACTCTCGAAAGAGATTGGAGAATTGTATGCGTCATTGGAGAAGTCGTACGAGCAGATTTCCATTGTAAATCAACCAACGGAAAATCCGCGCTTGTTTGCGAAAACAGATCGTGGAGGTAACGTTACGTTTGTCACGGATTTATTTGCAGATCGAACAGGCATTGTAAAAATAAAAAAAGGCATGCGCTTGTGCGATCTTTTTCCAGGAATGAAAAATGCCGATGATTGGATGGATGAGGTAGTTGAATATGTTTCGGAAGAAAAATCATGGCAAGGTGAACTGTATTTTGAAGATTCAAAACAACATGATTGTTGGGCAGATATTACCATCACACCAGTTTATAACAATCAAAATGAAATTGATGAATTGCTAGTAATGGGCACTGACATTACTGAACGGAAGGCCGCAGAGCAAAACATGAATAAGAAAAACCGTGCAGAGATTGAAAAGAAAATCAATCAGCAGAAATTCCGATCGGTACTTATCCTCGAAGGACAAGAAGAAGAGCGGAAACGAATTGCCATGGATATCCACGATGGCATCGGGCAAATGCTTACATCATTAAAATTTCAAATTGAGTCCATCGATTTAAAAGAGGGAGAACGTGCAGAACAAAAATTCATGGAGGTTGGTCAACTTATTAAACAGGTAATTAAAGAAGTGAGAAAAGTTACCTTCAATTTGAAGCCGACTGTTTTAGGAGATTATGGATTGCAAGCAGCGCTTAATGTTTTCATTCATGAGATTGGTAAGCTCACCGATATTAAATTGATTTATACAACAGAAGGAGAAATAGACAGACTACCTCAAAAAATCGAAAACAATATTTTCAGAATTATTCAGGAAGCCATTAACAATGCCATTAAATATTCGGAAGCTCCAATCATTGAAGTGACCCTGACTGAAAACGAAAATGATCTTGTCATTGTAGTGAAGGATGAAGGCAAGGGATTTGAAACGAAACTGGTAGAGGCGCGAAGTATAAATATCGAATCGGGTCGTGGTTTTTTTAATATGTATGAGCGTACCGAATACATTAATGGAAAGCTTAACATCAACTCCGATCCGGGTAAAGGAACAAGTGTCGTGTTACATGTTCCAATTCGGAAGGCAGTGGTGATGGAATAGTATTGAGAATAGAATATTGAATGTGAATTAACGATGAACGTTGAACTTGAAAAATTGAACGATTACGCATGGAAAAAATAAACATAGTATTGGCCGATGATCATGTTCTGGTTCGTAAAGGATTAAGAGCCATGTTCGAATCTGATTCAGAAATTAATGTTGTAGGTGAAGCAAGCAACGGATTAGAAGCCTTAGAAGCGGCAAAGAAATATAAACCCGATATTCTGGTGCTTGACATTCGCATGCCCGAAATGACCGGACTGGAAGCCGCAGCGAAACTGAATGATTATGCACCAACAACGAAAGCCGTTATTCTCTCCATGCACGATTCGGAAGAATATGTATTGCAAGCTCTTGATGCAGGCGCTTATGGATATGTATTGAAGGATACTGATAAAAGTGAGTTTGTAAAGGCGTTGAAACAAATTTACGGAGGTAATAAGTACTTTAGCGGTGCAGTATCGAATGTATTAGCGAATCGATTACTCAATACGAAACCGACCTCCCGTATTTCACCAGTAGAAGATCAGTATAATCTTACCAGGAAGGAGAAAGAAATTCTTCGGATGGTGATTGATGGCAAACCGAACAAACACATTTCGGAATCGTTGGGGAAAAGCGTACGCACCATTGAAACACATCGGTTTAATATCATGAAGAAACTTGGTGTTAACAACGCCATCGACATGGTGAACAAAACCGTGAAGGAGAATTTAGTCTAGCAATGAATTAAAGCGCAATTACAAATTATCGTAAAACGGTTTTCTTCTTTCAATCTTCAGATCCTGAAGTATAGAAGCTTTTACAGCGATTGTAAAGTTATACGACTGGAACCTTCCAAAGGGTACCCAGTTTACGTTCATAGTCCAGCAATGCAAATCACGTGATATACCAACATTGGTTTGTGTAAATTCTTTCGACTCAAAATGATAGCCTGAGCTATAGGTTATTTTCCACGCCTTAGATATAGACAAGTCACCATTCATATTGATGGTTTGGGTAATGGTTGGATCCTTATTGGTTTGATGACCATAGCTTAAGTTATAACTCAGATTTAAACTCCAGGGAATCTCAAAGTCAACATAGGCATCTGGATTTTGTAAGAGGAATTGTTTCTCCTGTTCAGGTAAATCTGACTTCCCTATTTTTTCGCGGCTGGTGGTTTCTTTGCTTTGTGCTTTCGGGTTTAGGTTGGTGCTAATGGCTAACGTAGCATTGGTTATTCGGCCGATGCTTCCCGCTTTCCAAGCCAGTGATTTTGATCTTTTCTCAACTTGGGTCACATCACCCTCTTCGCTTGTATAGGTCTCAGTAATATAGTTATATGGATCAAGCGAAGCAGAAAGGTTTATATTGAGTTTGTTGTTCAACACATTTGTGTTTGCAGCAATACTGATGGGCGCAAGATTGAATGAGTCAGCAATAAGATTGTAACTTGAGTTGAAAGAAAGGTTATTAAGCAGCATTACTTTTCGAGCGACTGAATCATCCTTACCTTGAACTTTCATTTCCAGGTTGTTTCCCAAACCAAAACCAATCGATCCACTTTTTCCAGTGGTTGAGCCACCATATAAATAGCCTTGATGCTTCGATTGATACAATAATTGTTCAATGCCATTACTATTTTTTATCCTTACAGTGTCAAAATATTCCTTGTTCTTACTGAAATCGGGAGTATAGCCAAATGAAATGGAGGGGTTCACAATGTGGCGAATCGCTTTTACTTTACTCGTTTTCTTTTTGAAGAGATATGTGCCATAAACACGTGTTGTGAGGCCAGCGCTAACAGAGTAGTTTAAAATGTTACTGAAGCCACCAACAGTATCCACTACTTTCGCAACACCATCTACGTTCCTCCACTTTAGTTTTTCACCATACATAATATCCGTAAAACTAATGGAAGGTGAAACGGTTAGAAATTTAAGTGCTTTAAAAGAAAAAGAAACAGGAACAGTATGGCGCATACCTTTTCTTCCATTCTCAAAAAGCGAGACAAAGTTTTGAGTAAATGATGTGATGCTATCTTTTGTTGGATCAACGCCTATTTTACCAAGATTGTTGTTGAGGCGGTTGGCTGCGTTCATCGTGTAGGCAATAGAAAAATTATCAAGCGGGCCAGTCTTTCCTTTTTTACTTAAGAATGGATAAATATTGGTCATGTTTACGCTAAGACTTGGTAACGTTAAGTCAACAATTTTAGTAACCAGATCCTGATTGTGACTTAAGTTTAAACCGAGAGAAAAAGGAGTTCCAGAAAAACGCTTGCTGAATGAAATGTTGGAGCTGAGTTTAGTTGAAGTGTTACTAATGCTGGACGATGTTTGTTGTTGTTGCGTACCATAACCAATATTATTGTTCTTATTGAAAGAAGCGGTGGCGGCATTCACTGACGCAGAGAATCTACCCGTTCCTTTTGTCTGAGGTGTATGGCTCCACGCAATATGATAGTCTTTTGTATAATCCTGACTTTCAATTTTATTATCAGAACCTGGGTTTTTTGAATAGGCAAAGTTTAGGCTCCCGGTGTATTTATAGCGCTTCTGATAGTTTGAATTTATATACAAAGCATGAGAGCCCTTCGAATAAAGATCAGCCGTAACAGCCAACTTTACTTGTTCACTGATATCAAAGAAATAGCCGAAGTTTCGCATATTAAAACCTCTGCGGTTTTCTGTCCCGAAGGTTGGGAAGAGAATACCGGAGGCACTTTCCTTTTGATCGGGAAACATGCCGAATAAAAATCCGATGGGTAAGGGAATTTCATTGAACTCCATATAAAATGGACCTGCTACAATTTTATCGCCCGGTATGGCTTTCGTTTTCGTTGCCTTAATAGCGTAATGTGGATGCTCCAGATTACAAGTAGTATAGGTATTGCGGATGCTCAACAACTCACCTTTCTCATTTTTATAAACAATGTCACCATGTAAGAAACCTTCACCTTGAGTGGTGACAACTTCGCTGATGCGCGCACGCTTGGTTTTAAAATTGTAGACAATGTCTTTTGTTTCATACACTTCCGCTCCGTTTTTAAAAATAGGATAGCCTATCCTTTGACCAAGCGAATCCCGAATGCCATGCGCTGTTAAGGTAGTGTTGGCATAGTCGATTATAATTTCTTCCGCCTCTAATTCTATCTCCCCATATTTTATCTTTGCATTGCCATAAAGCCAAATCATTTTGCCATCCATGTTCGCATTAATGGAATCCTTAGCCGAATAGGTGATGGTCGTTTCGATGTCGCTTTCCTTTTTTAAGGCAAGGGAATCCAGTTTTAAACTGTCAGAAGGAACAGAAAGGGAATCAGTTGGAATGGTTATTGACTTGAGAGGTTTGGCTAACGAATCGGTTTTAGCGGGCAATGTTCCAGGTGGAGCTTTAACGGCTCCTTCTACTTGCCCGAAGGAAGCCTGAACTGAAAAAAGAAGGAAGACTATGAATAGAATATATCGCACACGTGCTGAGTTGAAAGTCAGTTCTTTAGCTTTTACTGAAAAATGTACACTTTTGCGTAAAGTTATTGCAAATACTTTGAACATCTTAAGGCCCGTGAGGAATATCGGTTTAACAGCGCTGCTAATAGCAATAACCTTGCTAAACTCGTCCAGCACATTTCCACCAAAGGATTCTAAACTAAATGTAGTGGTGATTGATGCGGGGCATGGTGGGCATGATCCTGGAACAAAAGGAAAATTAACAAAGGAAAAAGATGTTGCATTGAAAATTGCCTTGAAAGTGGGGGCTTACATCGAAAAAAATATCCCAAGCGTAAAGGTAATCTATACCCGAAAGGACGATCGTTATCTGGCGTTAGACGAACGAGCAGCGATAGCCAACAAAGCCAAAGCTGATCTCTTTATATGTATACATGTAAATGCCAACCCCAATACTAAAGCCTACGGAACGGAGACCTATGTAATGGGACATCACAAAGATGAAGGCAACCTGGACGTAGCCAAACGCGAGAACTCTGTAATTTTAATGGACGAAAACTATGAAGAGCGTTACGAAGGGTTCGATCCGAAAAGTCCTGAGTCGTATATTTTATTTTCACTTACGCAAAGTGCTTATCAGGAAAGTAGCTTGAAACTTGCCCAGAAAATTGAAGATCAATTTAAAAGCAAGATTGGTCGCCTGAGTAGAGGAGTGAAGCAAGCCGGTTTTTTAGTTTTGTGGAAAACTACAATGCCCGGTGTTTATGTTGAAACCGGTTTTTTATCGAATACAGCAGAAGAAAAGTTCTTAAACAGTGATGAAGGTCAGGATTTAATTGCTTCCGGAATTTATCGGGCGTTTAAAGACTACAAAAGTGAGGTAGAATCCATAAATTGACGGCCTGAAACAGAGGAGACCTCAAACGTTTATACATGAAATGCCTCCCACTAAGCAGTAGCAGAAAGATGATAATGACTACAGGCATTCCATCTGACCTTAAAAGAAAAATTATTAACTGATGAAATTATCTAAAGAATTTAAGGTTGGCCTGTTCATGGTCATATCCATTGCGCTGTTATATTTTGGTTTCAATTTTTTAAAGGGGATTGATTTTTTCTCGACCTCTAAAAAGTATTATGTGATCTATAAAAATGTAGATAAGCTCACCGAATCCAACCTGGTTTATTTAAATGGTTACGGTGTTGGTCGGGTTAGCAATATTGAAATTCAGCAAAGTAAAAACAGGGTTGTGGTTGAACTGGATATTGAATCGGACATTGTGTTAACCGATTCATCAACCGCTGAATTGAATGGTGAACTGCTTGGAGGCCGTTTTGTTTTATTGAATGTCACTCCGAAAGGGAAACCTCTAGAGCCCAAAGACACCATCCGCGCAGCCGTTGCAAAAGGTATGTTAGACTTTGCTCAGCCTGTAGCACTTACCTTACAAGAAACCCTAAACCATTTGAACGAACTTTTAGGGGGCCTTTCAAAAAACATGGGGCGCATCGACACTTTGTTTATTGGATTGAAGCAAACCCCAGGAATTTTGAATAAGACTCTGGCGACAGCAAACTCAAATATCGGAACGCTTGGTGGAGAATTTAAAGTAGTTGCCGGTAATATCAATTCAACACTGGCTGAACTGAAACCAACATTAGCGAATTTCAAAACACTTTCTGATTCGTTAAAGATGATGGAGCTTAACGGTACATTGAATAAGGCACAAGCATCCTTGTCAAAACTGAATGAGACATTATCGCGCCTTAATAAGGGAGATAATACGATGAGCAAGCTGATGACGGAAGATTCACTTTATGTAAATCTCAACAAACTTTTAGTAACGATCGATTCGCTTGCCAGTCATTTCAATAACAACCCGAAACATTTTATGTTTCCGCTTGGAAAGAGTCGTAAAAAGATTGAGCGCGATTTAAAAGAGCAGGCAGAGAAGAAGAAGTGATCATAGTATCTTCCTATACTATCAACTTCATCTTAAAGGTGATAGTTTGTTTACCCTTTACTGGATGAGGAATCATCAAATTACCTTTTGATATTTATTTCCATTTTCAAATTGAATCATTTTCAAATTTTCAAATTGTAATTCTCCATGGCTACCGATTTAGAATTCAACAAGAACGAAGATCAGCTCAAGCAACTTATTTATAAGCTACATACGAAGTCGAAGAAGACCAAGCTTGGTGGTGGCGAAAAGAAAATTGAAGACCAACATCAAAAAGGAAAGCTCACTGCCCGGGAACGCATCGCTTATTTAACGGATAAAGACTCCACGTTTTTAGAAGTTGGTTTGTTTGCTGGTGATGGAATGTATGCAGAACAAGGTGGTTGTCCTTCGGGTGGTGTGGTTACAGGTATTGGATATGTAAAAGGAAGGCAATGTGTAATTGTAGCGAATGATGCTACCGTAAAAGCAGGTGCCTGGTTTCCGATCACTGCAAAAAAAAATCTTCGTGCACAGGAGATTGCAATGGAAAACAGATTACCCGTTATTTATCTTGTTGATAGTGCCGGAGTTTTTCTTCCGATGCAAGACGAAATTTTTCCAGATAAAGAGCATTTTGGAAGACAGTTTCGAAACAACGCAAAAATGTCATCGATGGGTATTGTGCAGATTGCGGCCATCATGGGAAGTTGTGTTGCGGGTGGTGCTTACCTTCCAATTATGTCGGATGAAGCAATGATTGTTGACAAGACTGGTTCAATTTTTCTTGCCGGATCATACTTAGTGAAAGCTGCTATTGGTGAAGATATTGATAACGAAACATTAGGAGGAGCGTCAACACATTGTGAAGTTTCAGGGGTAACCGATAATAAATTTCCGAATGACGAAGCATGTCTGGATTACATAAGATCATTGTTCGATAAAATCGGATCTCCCGCCTTAGCAGGATTCGATCGCATAGAACCACAGCTTCCGAAATTCAAGCCAGAGGAAATTTATGGAATACTTCCAGCCGATCGGGCCAAACCGTATGATATGCTGGAGATCATCAAAAGAATAATTGATGATGCAGCCTTTGATGAATACAAAGCCTTGTATGGTAAATCTCTTATTTGCGGAACGGCCCGTATTGATGGATGGGCCGTTGGTATCATTGCAAACCAGCGCAAAGTGGTGAAGACCAAAAAAGGCGAAATGCAAATGGGTGGTGTAATTTATTCGGACTCAGCAGATAAAGCTGCACGTTTTATTATGAATTGTAATCAGCGAAAAATTCCGTTGCTGTTCATGCAAGATGTAAGTGGATTTATGGTGGGCAGCAAAGCGGAACACGGAGGAATTATAAAAGACGGAGCCAAGATGGTAAACGCCATGGCGAATTCTACCGTTCCTAAATTCACCATCATTATAGGTAACTCTTATGGCGCAGGTAACTATGCCATGTGTGGTAAAGCATACGACCCTCGTTTAATATTTGCATGGCCAACCGCACAGATTGCAGTAATGAGCGGAGCCTCTGCAGCAAAGACATTAGTACAAATTCGAGTAAGCACATTGAAAGCGCAGGGCAAAGAAATTTCCAAAGAGGAAGAAGATGCATTGTTAAAAGAAATTACGGATCGTTATAACGAACAACTCAGTCCGTACTATGCTGCTTCCAGAATTTGGGTTGATGGTGTAATAGATCCAGTCGAAACGCGCACAGCAATTTCCATGGGTATTGAAGCTGCGAATCATGCGCCTTTAGAAAAATTTAATGTTGGTGTTTTTCAAACTTAAAAGGAGAACAACTGACTCAAAGGCTTGATGAGTGACAGTTTACTAGCTAGAAATTTTGTGATGTAGACCTTTTGCTTCGGAGGAGCAACCTATTTGTAGCTATAAGATTATTTATTGTTCCGGCTCCAGCGGAGCCGCCTATTTGTGAATGTGATTCGTATTGCAGGATCAATTTTTTAAAACTCTTTATTGGTGCACACAAAGAGGTGACTCCTCCGGAGTTAAACGAATTACCTAAACAATTTTCTACAAACAGCTTGCTCCTCTGGAGCATGGGATTCGCCAACAGTTTAGGTAGTTGACCTTTAATTTCAAAATCTAAACTCCTAAATCCGCACCATCAGCTATGATAAGCAGAAGCTCCTTTACTTCTTCTGCCTTCGCATGTTCTCCCATCTTATCAAACGACATAATCAAATTGCGAAAAACACGTCTGATGATTTCAAGACTTGAACACGGTTCGAAGAAGGAGGGCTGTGGTGCTAAATGTAATTCGTTAATATAGTTTTCAATATCCTGCTTAGAGAAAATTAATCCTTTGTTAAATACATTGATGTAAAACTGCGTATGGTTTTCATCCTTATAGGTAAGTACAAAAAGATTAGGAAGGTTGACTCCGTGAATGGGCAACTTTAATTTTTGAGCCACCAACATGTAGATCACACACAGCGTAATGGGATTGCCTCGCTTTGTTTCCAACACGGTGTTGATCATTGAATTTCCAGGCGAATGAAAATTCTTGGTATTAGCGCCAAACTTTAATTTATTAAAGAGAACACTATTAATCACTTTTACCTGATCGAATGGGTACAGCTCAGGCTTAAACTCGAGCCACGTGTCATAATAAATCTGTTCGAGTTCCTGCTTGAGTTTTATTAATTCGAGGTCGGGATATTGATACGTAGCAATCAGCCAAAGTCCGGTTAGCAAATCCTGATCTTCACTTTCATACCAGTTCCTGGTGCGTTCTTTTACCAACTCATATTGAAGAACATGAATAAGGTCTTCAATTTTGCGCTGCACATGAGGATTGAAATTACCTTCCCACTCCTGCTCCAAAAACGGAATAATAGTGGTTCCCAAAGAAAGTATCTTTTCTTCTACGTGTGAAACGATTTGTGTGTCTTCGTCTTCGAGGAGGGATACTAATGCTTTGAGTTCAGTGTCTTTCATAAATAGTCACGGCAACTTCTGAAAAACTTTAATAAGGTCAAAGGGAAATTACGAATTACAAGGTATGAGGTACGAATTAATTGTTCCTCGAAATTCCTGGCTTGTTCCTCTTCACTTGTTCCTCGTACCTTCTTCTATTTCTTCCGAAGGGCACATCCCACCGGTCTTACTTCTGCTGTTTCAATCTTTTGATTGGTGAGCATAATATCTATTGCATCTTTGAGATAAGATTGATGCACATCTTTTTCTACTTGAGCATTGTCATCAATGGCGCCACTGTACACTACTGAGAATTTTCCACCTGAATTTTTTAATAAAAATACCTGTGGACTTTTTGTAGCGCCCAGACTTTGCATAACGGTTTGATCTTTATCGGCCAGATACGGAATGGTAATGCCAAGCTGCTGCGCTTTTTTTGTCATGCTCTCCGCAGACTCAGCAGCATCAATACTGGAATTGATGAGCAGCACTGGTACTTTGTCCTGATAGTCGTTGGAGATTTTCTTAATGCGTGTTCGGTAATACTCATCATATGGACAAGTATTGGTTGTGAACACAATCAATATCCCCGCACACGAAGGATAGGTATCGAGCGAAATCGTTTTTCCATTTACCACATTGGTAAGTGTAAAGTTGGGTACTTGTGCATACGAGATCAGCACAGTGAAGCTGAATATAAAAGTGTAAAGTGTCTTCATCATTGCATTCTTTTGTTAAACACCAAAACAAACTCCTGATTAACCTGATAGTATAAAGGTATCACCCTTTCCATATCCTTTACAATAATCTTTCCAATGATATCACCCTCCGTTTTGCGCTGAAATGGAAGGATTTTCATGTTCTCTGAGAAAATAAGGTCCTTCTTTCCGTAGATTTTAATGAGTGCTTCTTTCGCGCACCAGTAGATGCAATGTTTTATAATGTCAGTACCAGCATCCTTCAATTCATCTTCCGAATGTATTCTGGGAGCGATGCGCAATAATTTTTCCTTTGGTTGTTCCAAATCAATACCTACCGATTCATACTTATCCAACAACACTGCTACAAACGGAAACGAATGGCTCAACGAAAGTTGATAATCATATCTTTCCGGAAATGGTTTTCCAAATTCATCTTTTACAATGCCGTGATAATTCAGATCCATCGCCTCCATTACCTCCTTCACCAACACCCGACCAGCGATCCACTCCAATCGCTTTTGAGGACTAGTAATGGTATCGGATATTTTTTCGAGCGGAACTATTTCTGCCAACGTCTCTTCTTCTTCCTCAATTCGCCACAAAGCCCACGTGCGCCCCAACTCAACAACTAATTTTTCAAGCGGCATAATGATTAACTTTGCCGAAAGTTAGAACTTTCGCAAAGTTTAGCGCTATACATGTCAAACGTTCAGGTTTCCAGACTCCAGACTTTAACCGGTCATCGTGATTGTGTTTATACATTGGCAAAATCAAATGAACCCCATCGGTTCTTCTCGGCTGCTGGTGATGGCATGGTGGTAATGTGGGATTTGAACAATCCGGAAACGGGGGAGCTTATTGCTAAACTTCCCAATTCGATTTACGCCTTACATTATCATCCCGAAAATGATTTGCTTATAGCGGGGCATAACTATGAAGGTATTCACCTGCTGGACTGGAAAAACAAAAAAGAGATCGCCTCTCTGCAACTGACCAAGACCGCCATCTTTGATATCCAATCCTACATCGACCATCTATTTGTGGCCACGGGTGAGGGAGTGGTAATGAAGGTCGACTTAAAGCGATTGAATATTGTAGCCCGCACCGCTCCATCTGAAAAGAGTGCGCGGACCATTGCCATCCACCGAAAGCGGAGGGAAATGGCAGTTGGCTACAGCGATCATACCATCCGTATTTTTGATCTCGATGACCTGAAATTGAAAAAGGAATGGCAGGCACATACCAATTCGGTGTTCACCGTTCGTTATTCTCCTGATGGCAATTTTCTCTTCAGTGGCTCGCGCGATGCCCGGTTTAAAGTATGGGATGTGAAGGCCGATTACATCAAGGCGGGCGAAGTGGTGGCGCACCTGTTTGCGATAAACCACCTCGATTTTAGCCCGGATGGCAAACATTTTGTAACTTGTAGCATGGATAAGTCCATTAAGGTTTGGAGCACCGAAGAGTTGAAGCTGCTGAAGGTAATTGATAAGTCCCGACACGCAGGGCACGGCACTTCTGTCAACAAAGTTTTGTGGACTTCCCATCACGATCAATTGCTGAGCGCCAGTGATGATCGAACCATATCAATCTGGAACATTATTTTTTAAACTTATAGTATCATTTTTTTAACTTTAGTATTATGAGAGTAACACCACTTGAAATCCGACAAAAAACCTTCGAGAAAAACTTCAGAGGGTATGAGAAAGATGAAGTGAATGCATTTCTGCAGTCGCTTTCACAGGAATGGGAAAAAATTATAGATGAGAATAAAGAATGTCGCATCCGACTCGAAGCTGCTGAGCGCGAAGTAGCCAAACTACGCGAAGTAGAAAGCTCACTGTTCAGAACATTAAAGACAGCGGAAGACACAGGAGCGAATGTAATTGAACAAGCACGCACATCGGGCGAGCTTTATTTGCGCGAAGCGCAGTTCAAAGCAGACGCGATGATCAGCGAAGCAAAATCGAAAGCAAAAGATACCATTGAAGAATCAGACATGCGGGCGAAAGAAATTTTAGCCGAGATGGAAGATCGTTTGAAAGCCTTGGTTGATAATTATAAAAAGATTGAATCATCACGCGATACATTGCTCAGTGAATTGAAACGATTGGGTAGTGATGCGTTAGAACATGTAGAGCGAACGCGCAATGCCGCCAATACATTTGATCCTGAAAAACATTTAGCTATGGCAAAGCGCGAAACACGCAGAGCCATTTTTCCAAATTTAGAGTTTGAGCTTTCGCGTAAATCGATCGTTACCGAAAAAGAAATTGTGTTGGAAGAGCAAACCATTTTAGTGGAGAACAACAACGGCAAGAAGGTTCAGAAATCTTTTTTTGACGAAATCGGGTAATGGGAAGAGTTGCCCTCGAAGGTCTCGAGTTCCATGCCTTTCATGGCGTATATCCGCACGAGCGTGAATCCGGAAATTGGTTTGAAGTAGACATTGCTGTTGAAACGGATTTTGCAACAGCCGCCCAACACGATGATCTGGTAGGCACAGTCAACTATGAAACGCTTTTCAAGATTGTGAAGGATGAGATGAATCAGCCCTCCAAACTTTTGGAAACCATTGTTGAGAAAATCGCCAATGACGTACTCCATCTAATGCCCGCTGTTCTTTCCGTTGAATTGCGAATTGCAAAACTAAATCCTCCAATCGGTGGTAAGTGTAGAAAGGCCATCGTGAGCCTGACCAAAAAAAAATAAACTGTATTACATGAGATTGCTGATTGCATTATTGTTCCTAAACCTGACAACGTTTGCGCAGAATAAACCTGCTTACACATTATTCAATGCTGAAGGAAAATCAGTTGATTACGATAAGATGATAAAGGCACTAGACAAAGCCGATATTATTTTAGTAGGCGAGCTTCACGACAACTCAATCGATCATTGGTTAGAGCTTCAGATCTTAAAAGATGTGCATGCAAAACATAATGATGTAACCATCGGCATGGAAATGTTTGAAGCTGATGATCAAATCGTGTTGGATGAATATGTAAATGGCACCATTGAAGAAAAGCATTTGCTCAGCGAAGCCAAAGTATGGGACAATTATAAAAACGACTACAAACCACTAATTGAATTTGCTAAAACAAATAAATTAAAAGCGGTTGCTACGAATGTGCCGAGACGATATGCCAACCTGGTTTTTCGAAAAGGTATTGATGCACTCAATACATTACCAGATGAAGCAAAGAAGTGGATTGCACCGTTACCCATTACGATCGATCTTGAATTGCCGGGCTACAAAAGTATGATTGCTTCCATGGGTGGACATGGACCGACTGGTAGTGCCGAAAACATAGCAAAATCACAAGCGGTGAAAGATGCTACCATGGCGTACTTCATTTTGCAAAACAAAAAATCAGTATTCATCCACTATCACGGATCCTATCATTCTCAAAACTTCGAAGGTATTTACTTGTATCTCAAGAAGGCCAACCCCAATCTCGACATTGTCACCATTCATTCCGTTGAGCAAGCTGCTATTGATAAGTTAGAAGATGCAAATAAGAAGACAGCGGATTTTATTATTTGTATTCCGAGTGATATGACGAAGACGTATTGATCTTTTTCCTTATGCCTTTTCAATGGCAATGAAGTGTTGTTTGATGGAAGAATGTTATTTACTTATTTCTTAAGAATGTTCTGTTAGAAAATATGCTTACTCTTTATAAACCATACAAAACAGTTGTAAGAACTAGACGTGATAGGGAGAACATTATCAGTGATTTGAAGGCTAGGGCAATTTTTAAGGAAAACAATTTTAGGATTCGTGGGAAGACATTTAGCCTTTATCGGGGAACGAGGGTAGTGGGTCAAATTGAAAGTGATATGGGGTTAAACACGATAACATTTACAGTTTACCCTTCTTCTGAATTTAAGGCTCTTTCATTGCTAATCTTTTATGCACCTATACTGGCTTCTTTGATTTTTTTGATAATTGAGACTATTAATAATAAAGTAGATATGAAAGTCTTTGGTGCTTGGATACTTGCAACAATAGTACTAAGTGTCTTGGTGTATTTTATTATGAAAGGTTGTTTTAGATTTTCTGCTTATCTACAGGAGGAGTCTATCAAAGGCTTAATTTCAAATTAGAAGTCAAATCTCTTTACAACAAAAAAGTCTATCAATCTCTGTGATTTAGATTTATTTGCTATTTAAATTTCAGGGTCGTCAATAACCACAAGCTACATTCACTTCTCCACATCCACAAACATAAACCCCCTCGCTTCCTCACCTTCGAAGAAATCGACCTCTTTGCCAATTAAATACATCGTGTGGCGTTTGTCTACATATACCGGCACATCAACCACCGAGTAGGCAATGTCAGTTTCCTTTTTCTTGTCGAAGCCAATGATCAGTGAAACGCCTGAACACCCGCCACCGCGAACACCCACACGCAAACCATATTCAGCCGGAATATTTTTGGTTTGCATGATCTTGCGAATTTCGTCCAGCGCACGGGCTGAAATGGTTACAGGCTGAAGGGAGTCAAACATTTCTAAATCGGCTAAATTGCCTTTAAAATTATCTAAATTTCGAACATATTTAATTTCAAAATAATTCTATGGATGCTCTGATTGAGTTTATAAAAATTCTGGTGCCGGCTGCGGTTGTGCTCTATGCAATGTATTTGGTTGTACGCTTGTTCGTCCAACGCGAAATCGACATCAAGAAATTGGAAGTCCGGGGCAAATGTATCGAAACCGTTTTACCCAACCGCCTGCAAGCCTATGAACGCATGACACTTTTTCTGGAGCGTATGGCACCACAAAATTTATTAATGCGATTAAACGCAGGAGGTATGCCAGCCCGTGAATTTCATCAGTTACTGTTGGCCGAGATCCGAAATGAATACAACCACAATGCTTCACAACAGATCTACATAGGTGAGGAGGTTTGGAACATGATCAAGAACTCAAAAGAAGATTTGATTGTAATGATCAACGAAGCGGCCAGTGAAATGACTCCCGAATCAACGAGTTTGAATTTATCGAAGAAGATTTTTGAGAAGTCAATCATCAAGACCGTTGACCCGATTGCACATGCTTTGTCCGAATTGAAGAAAGAAATTCATCAGGTATTTTAAATTCACGAGAATGAAAACTGCATTGATTGCCGGCTCCACCGGGTTGATTGGCAAACACCTTCTTCAACTGCTGTTGGAAAGTGATCAGTATAATCTAGTGAAGGCAATCACACGCAAACCATTGGATTTTCAACATCCCAAGCTTGAAAATATTGTTGTTGATTTTGATAAGATGACTGAACAGTATTCTCATTTTAAAACAGATGATGTGTTTTGTTGCCTCGGCACAACGATGAATCAAGCCGGCTCGAAAGCAGCATTCAAGAAAGTTGATTATGATTACCCTGTTGAGATTGCCAAGGTTTGTAAATCGCAGGGTGCAAAACAATATTTATTAGTCTCCGCACTTGGTGCGAATAAAAAGTCAGCCATCTATTACAATCGGATAAAAGGAGAAGTTGAAGAAGCCATTGGTGCAGTTGGTTATGATCGCTATCATATTTTCAGGCCATCATTGTTAATGGGCGATCGGGTAGAGAAGCGGGCGGGTGAGGATGCAGCAAAATTAGTTTATGGCATTTTTGGTTTTTTAATTCCTTCGAAGTACAAAGGTATTCAGGGAGCACAGGTTGCAAAATCTATGGTTCGTTTCTCTTCAGCAATTGAGAGCGGAAATTTCATTCATGAATCAAACGAGCTGCAGCATCTCTGATGAAACGTGGCGGATTATTTTTTCTGACATTTCTCGTATCAATAGCAGGCATTGCTCAAAGCACGAGTTCCCTATCGGGAACAGTAATAGATGTTAAGACCAATGAACCCGTTCCCTTTGCCAGTGTTTTCTTAGCCAATACTATGCTTGGAGCTTCTACAAAAGAAGATGGAACATTTTTAATTGAAAAAATTCCAGTTGGAAAATATGATGTAACGGTTTCAATGGTTGGATATAAATTATTTTCGGCATCTATTTCTTTTTCAGATGGGTCCGTCAAAATCAATATACAATTAGAGCAAGAAGTAATTCAACTCAATGAATTCGTTGTAAAGGCAGGTCAGTCAGATTTTGATAAGTACTACGATATATTTGAAAAACTCTTTTTAGGACAAACACCAAATTCTAAGCGGTGTACAATAATAAATCCAGAAGATATTAACCTTGACTATGATAAAGAGACTGAGATTTTAAAGGCTTTTGCTACTCAGCCCATACAAGTGGAAAATAAAGCGTTGGGTTACACTATTTATTATTTACTCAAAGAATTTGAGCTGGATTATCGAAGCGATCTATATAAAATTTTTGGTGTACCAAGGTTTGAAACCCTTACGCCAAAAGATGATCGACAATTGCGCCATTGGCAGAGTAATCGTGATGACGCGTATTCAGGCTCCCTGAATCATTTTATGCGTTCATTAATCCATCGGGAGTTATCTAAAAATCAGTTCTCAATCTATGAACAATTGTCAGGAACGAAAAAGCAATTGGATGAAGGAAGACTATTTTTACAGAATGGAAATATAGTATTCTTCAAAGGTGATATGGAGATTATATTTGATGGTGATGCCGAGGATTCATCCTATAGGACGTATCGAAATTTAGTACAACAAACTTCCAAACTTACTTTCATCGGAGATTCAATTACAATCTATGAAAATGGATACTATGAAAACCAAAAAGACATTGTACTAACTGGCTATCTGGCCTGGAGAGAATGCATGGGTAATTTGTTGCCAATAAATTATCAACCTACAGAAAAAAAATAATTCAATGATCGCAGTAATTCAAAGGGTAACCGAAGCCTCAGTAGAAATTGAGAAATCCATAAAGGCAAGGATCGACAGAGGTCTTGTTGTTCTTGTCGGAATTGAGGATGCGGATAATGCTGAAGATATCGAATGGCTCTCCAACAAAATTATCAACCTGCGCATTTTTGATGATGCCGATGGAGTGATGAATGTAAGTGTAAAAGATTCTGGTGGTGATGTTATTATAGTAAGCCAGTTTACACTACAGGCAAGCACGAAGAAAGGAAATCGTCCCTCTTACCTCAAAGCATCAAAACCTGACATTGCTGTTCCGCTTTATGAAACGTTTGTGAAGGAAACGGAACTTGTGTTGGGTAAAACAATTCAAACGGGAATATTTGGTGCCGATATGAAAATACAATTGGTTAATGACGGACCTGTAACCATTGCAATTGATACGAAGAATAGAGTTTGATTTTCTTTGTGACTCTTGGTGCCTTGGTGTCTTCGTGGCGAGAATACACTAGCCACAAAGACACCCAGGCACGAAGTATTAGTTGGGTAACAATATTAGCTTCTTGTTTGATACCTTCTCAATCTCCTCGCGGTTCATCAACATCTTTCGGAATTTTCCAGTAGCATATCCTTCTGCCTGATCATCGTAATGCTCACTCATTACATTTCCGGATTGTCCAGTTGGTGAAATCGTTTCTCCATTTTCAATTGAACTGAAATCAGTGATCTTTCGAAGCGCAGGCCCTACATCCACTTTAAAATAGCCCGTTGTGTCAAGTGAGAAGGTTAAGTTGTTTAATACTTCGCTTCCGCCATCAACACTAAACGGACCAACATTAAAAAATTTATCCAACGGCTTTACAGCACCAAGAGGATGTTCGTGGGTTAGCGTATGTATTTTCCCCCAGACCCAATCACTCGGTTTTTCTCCACAACTCTTCTTCAATAACTCAAGCGTTTTATCCGCAGCATTTTGAACAATGTTTGCGCGTGTTTCTTTTATATCTTTTGTACGAACATCATCCCACCATGGAGATGAATCATTTTGCACAAAGGTGATGTATGAGTTTTTAGGAATGGCAGTAGCGAGCAATGCCTTTGTGGCGTTAGCCCCTATTTCATCTGTCATAGACTTATACATAATCTGTGAAAGCATGTTGTAATAAACGGAAGGTGCGGTATCTGTTGATTTGTGATTGCCATCCCAGTTTTCAAGTTGATCAGTCAAATCTTTGTACTCTGCTTTGTTTAATGATTTTAAAACCAATGCCATTTCTTTTGCCACTGCCGGATGTGTTATGGAAACAACATCAAGATTAATAGCCTTCATGTCTTCTAAAGTCCATTTTTTGTTTTCACTTACGAGTTGAAAAATTCTTCCCGCTCTAGCTTTTGGATAATAATAACCCGGATATAAAATGCCATCAACCGTGTCAGGTTGATTGTTGGCCGAATACACAAAGCCCCATGGAGGATTTACTGCATGTGGATTTTTTGAAAAGTCATAATACCCCAAATACTCATCATTGCCGGATGCGCCATCTAAAAACAATTTTGATTGGACATGTTCAGGACGAATTGGTATTTTACCAACCGCCCACCAGGCAATGTTTCCATGAACATCTCCATACATAATATTAAGACCGGGAGCCGGGATTATTGAAATGGCTTTCTCGGCTTCCTCAATTCTGTTAGCGTGATTCAATTTATAGAATGCTTCTCCTGCTTTATTATCACTTTGTGTAAGTGTCCAGGATAGTGCAACAGGTTGTGAAGTCTTTTCCAGGTTTTCAATTATACCATTTATGATTGACCCATGTCTGGACGATTTCACTTTTAGAACGACATCTTCTTTTCCTTTCACTTTAATGACTTCATCACGGATCGATAATGCTTCCCATTGATCTTTGAATTTCACTTGTCCGGAATCTACTGGATTTATTGTTTCTAAGAAGAAATCGGTATCATCATTTTCAAACATGGTAATTCCCCAACCGCACTGCTGATTGTTTCCCAATAACGCAAATGGAATTCCGGCAAGGTAATGTCCATACAAACGAAAGCCGGGATATTCAATATGTGCTTCATACCAGACTGCTGGTTGTCCGAAACCAATGTGTGTATCGTTCGCTAAAATTGGAAAGCCGGATTGAGTTCGATCACCGGCAACGACCCAACCGTTGCTCCCTTGAAAAAGTGGAAAAGGTAATTGTTGCAGCGCTTCTTGAATAGAAGTGACCAATGGATCAGAGGTACCTGATTTTTTCTGTCCATTAAAGCTTTTAATTCGCACTGCATCTGAAGGAGTTTCAATGGAGAGGTCGCGCAAGTAATCTGCTCCTAATTCTGTTTTTATTTTTTGAAGCACAGGATCAGCTTGCAACCCTTCAGCAAAGCCAAGCGACATAAATCCAATGGCGAGGTAAATATCATCAGGCGTAAATTCTTCTTTAGGAATGCCCATGATGCGAAACTCAACAGGCGTTTTGCCGTTGTGTACATATTCATTCACACCTTTTTGATAGGCAATTGCTGCCCGTTGAAACGCAGCACTATCGCTGCTCATGAATTTTTTTGTTTGCTCTTTTGCAAATTGATTGATGCCCAATGTGCGAAAGAGTTTATCTATTTTTAAAAGATCGGGGCCAAGTACTTCTGATAATCTTCCACCGGCTGCTCGTCTCAGCATTTCCATTTGAAATAAACGGTCTTGGGCATGAACATAACCTAGAGCGAGATAAGCATCTGTTTCATTCTTTGCATAAATATGAGGCACGCCAACATTATCGTATTTTACTTCCACTTCTTCTTTCAGACCAGACAGTTTCAATTCGCCATCATAAACTGGTTTCTGAGTCTGGAGGAATATGACAATGAATAATACAAGTGCAACAAGCAGAGCAAGAAGCCCAATCAGGATTCGTTTCAAAATTATCATAGTACGTTATGGTTCACATTAAAGTTAGAAATTTATATCTTTAGTTAATCTTAATGAATATGAATAAACTCCTGATTGCAGTATTTTGTTTCTGTTCGTTGGTGGTTTGTGGGCAGAACAAGTATGGATTGACACCAACCAACTATGTGGAGTATCAGTCCACTGTAAAAGCCAACGCAAATAAGGAATTGATTGATCTTGAAAAATTCGTTCCTGGACTTGTTCTTGATATTCGTTATGCTACGACTAACAATTTCACGGGAGAAAAAATTTACAACTTGTCAAAGGCATATGCCCGAAAGCCAGTTGCCGAATCGCTGAAGAAAGTTCAAGCCGAATTAAAGAAAGAAGGACTTGGAATAAAAATCTTTGATGCCTATCGACCTTACAAAGCCACTGTAAAATTTTATGAAGTCTATCATGATACAACGTATGTAGCCTCACCCTACCGTGGTTCGCGCCATAACCGGGGATGTGCACTTGATCTTACTGTGGTAAAACTAAGCACGGGTGAAGAACTAAAAATGCCAACTGAGTTTGATTCCTTTAAAAAGGACGCATGGCCAACTTCTATAGTGACGGATCCAATTGTGAAAAAGAATCGCGAAAAATTAATTACAGTGATGGAGAAGTACGGCTTTAAAGTAAACAGCTCCGAATGGTGGCATTATGATTTTATAGGATGGAAGCAGTATGAAGTATTAGATATTGATTTCGAAGAGTTGGAAACAAGACGTTAGTAGCTAGATACTAGACGTTAGATTTTAAACTTACTTTTGTTAGAACATCTTTTAAATTTTTCTTCCCAGTCTTGCTACTAATATCTAACTACTAACGTCTAACTATGACAATAGAACAAGCGCAAACCCAAGTTGATCAATGGATCAAAGAACATGGAGTTCGATATTTTAGTGAGCTCACCAACATGGTTATGCTCACAGAAGAGGTAGGAGAGGTAGCTCGTATTATGGCGAGAAGATATGGGGAACAATCGGAAAAAGAATCCGATAAGAACAAAGACTTAGGGGATGAGATGGCCGATGTACTTTGGGTCTTGATCTGTCTCGCAAATCAAACAGGTGTCAACCTTACGGAGGCATTTCAAAAGAATATGGAAAAGAAAACGCTTCGTGATATCGATCGGCATAAGCAAAATGAAAAGCTGAAGTAGCAACAGCATAGTAGTTAAGTCGGATTATTATGCGAACTCATCCTACACAACACCAAATGTAAAACCAGGGGAATACAATACCATTATGCCCTGGACAATGTATGCGTATATGACTGAGCAAGACCTTAGAGCAATATATGCTTATCTCCGCACAGTTAAACCTGTAAAAAACTCAGTTGTTAAGTTTGTACCAATGAATTGAATTAAGCTGAGAACAATAATCTGTTAAAAAAATCCTCTCTTATTAAGTAAGGATTTTTTTATGCAGTTATAATTGAAATTTGATTCTCATGTGCGCGGTGTGTGTTTTCGTTGTGTGCGATGTGTCTTTTCTTTTTCTTATCACTTCGTTGCTGCACTAAAAATTTTAGTAGTTTTAAGAACGTTTAATCTTTTCTTAAACCTATGTCTGACAACCAACGCTACCTTGCCCTCGATGTTTTTCGGGGAATGACCGTTTGCTTTATGATTATTGTAAACTCTCCCGGTGATTGGAGTATCGCATACGCGCCATTGAATCATGCTTCATGGCATGGCTTTACGCCAACGGATTTAGTATTTCCTTCTTTTCTTTTTGCTGTTGGTAATGCCATGGCCTTTACGATGTTTAAGTTTGAAGGCCAGGATGGATCAGTCTTTTGGAAAAAGACAATCAAGCGCACCCTTATTATTTTTCTCCTGGGATATTTAATGTATTGGTTTCCATTTATAGATTTCAATTCAGGCACATTAAGACCGATAAGTGAGACGCGAATCTTTGGTGTGCTACAACGCATTGCGCTTTGCTATTTCTTTGCATCAGTCATCATACGTTTTGGATCAAAGAAGTTTGCTATTGTAATGAGTGCATTGTTGCTTGTTGGATATTGGATTATACTCTATGTATATGGTGATCCGAATGATCCATACAGTTTAGCAGGTTATGCAGGAAACAAATTAGACTTTTTAATACTCGGAGAGAAACATCTTTATCATGGTGAAGGAGTAGCATTCGATCCAGAAGGAATCTTAAGTACACTGCCCGCAATCGTGAATGTTATTCTTGGTTATTTGGCAGGCGATTTTATTCGCAAGCATGGTAAATCCTATGAGACTATTGCCAAGTTGATGCTTGCCGGATCATTGTTGATTTTTCTTGCACTTACCTGGAACATGGTATTCCCCATTAATAAAAAGATATGGACCAGCTCTTTCGTTCTACTCACCGTTGGACTTGATTTCTTTATTTTGTCGATCCTGATGTATGTGATTGAAATGCTAAAGAAGCAATCGTGGACACATTTCTTTGTTGTATTTGGTAAGAACCCACTCTTCATTTATTTGCTTTCTGAAATCGGATTGATCCTACTATTGATATTACCCAACGAGCATCACAGCATTCGTGATTGGGTAACAAAAGATTTCTTCGGAAGTTTCATGAGTCCTGTTAATGCATCCTTCTTCTTTGCCTTCTTCTTTATGCTGAGTTGTTGGGCAGTGGGATATGTATTGGATAGAAGGAAGATTTATGTAAAGGTTTAAAGTTCATCTTCCAAGTTCAAGGTTTTGACAGCGTTGAACTTGAAACTCTAAACTATTAACACTCCATCCCTCAACACCGGAACAAGATTGTACTGATCACAGGTAAGACAAAACTGTATGTCTTTATAAATATTAAGTTTTGCTAATCGCTTTACATGGCTTGATTCTTTTAGGAAATAAAATAAATCTTGTTTCCCTAGATTGAACAAATGTTGTGCTGCAAGCGGTGCATCGCAATCAGGTTCGGTATGATTTTTCAATAACTCAACTAATGCTCCGGCAAAGAGCGTATCTTCTAAGTTTACTTTCCCTTTCCAGCCAGCACATACTACCAGAACAGGATGAGGTTGATATTTAAGGTATTCGGCAACAGCAGAAAGATTTAAGAACGAACCAATAATAATTTCTTTTGCCCCTATAGACTTAGCAATAGCTTGTGTTCCATTGGTTGTGGTGAAAGCAATCTTTTTTCCTTTCAGATTTCCATCCATGTATTCAAATGGAGAATTGCCCAGATCAAAGCCCTCCACTTTTTTTCCATCGCGCTCACCTGCAGTAAAATATCCTTTTGATTTCATTGCTAAGCAATCATCCAGTTTTGCAAAGGGAGTGATGCTCTCAATACCATGTGCAAAGGCAGTGGTCATGCAGGACGTTGCACGAAGGATATCGACAACAACAACAGCTTTGTCGTTTACATTATATAGATGCATTAAATCTGGGCTCAGGCAAACGTCTATTGTCTTCATACTTTGATGCGTGTGATGTTTAGGATACTTATGATGGTTTGTATTTTTTGTTCTGAAGTCTGTGGAACTCTAATTTTGTGTTGCCAAAATTGATTAACAATCCGACTTCAAGATTGTAAGCCTCGAGATAATTGATTGCTTGAGCAAAGTGCACAGGTTCTATTTGTACCTGAGCTTTCAGTTCAATACTTATATTGGTCTCAACCAAAAAATCAACTCTTCTTAAACCAACTTGTAATTTTTTATAAAACACGGGCATTTCAAACTCACGGGCAAAATCAATCTTTTGTAACTCCATCTCATGAGCCAGTGACCGTTGATAGATCACTTCCTGAAATCCATTTCCTAATGCATTATGCACTTCCATTGCACATCCAATAATTTTTCCTGTAAGTTCAGAATATTTATACTCAGTCTTTATTATATATTGTCACAACGATCATACGTATCAAAGTTTAGACAATGAGTGGAGTTTTGCTCACAACTGCCTTTAAAGCTTTACCCCTCACGTCAATAAATATTTCCGTGCCCGGATTAGAAAGTTCAGTACTTACATATCCTAAACCAATACCAATACCTAACATGGGTGATTGAGTTCCTGATGTTACTTTACCTATTACATTTCCAGCCGCATCCTTGATTGGATAATCATGACGCGGAATACCTCTGTCGATCATTTTAAATCCAACCAGTTTTTTCTTTATACCGTCTTCTTTTTGCTTTTTGATTGATTGAGAGTTTGTAAAGTCTTTTGTGAATTTGGTAATCCAACCTAAGCCACCTTCTAACGGTGATGTTGTATCATCAATGTCATTTCCATAAAGACAGAAGCCCATTTCCAAACGCAATGTATCTCGCGCACCTAAGCCGATTGGTTTGATGTCGAATTCTTTACCGGCTTCGAAAATAGAATGCCACATTTTTTCTGCGTGTGCTTTGTTTACATAGATTTCAAATCCACCAGCACCGGTATATCCCGTGTTGGAAATTACAACATTGGGTATTCCTGCTAGTTCGCCAATAGTGAAGTGATAATATTTAATTGTGCTTAGATCAAAGTTTGTTAATTTTTGAATGGTAGCGGCTCCCTTAGGACCTTGCACAGCAAAGAGGCAGGTATCATCCGAAACGTTTTTTAAGTCGGCACCCTTTGTGTTGAATTTGCTGATCCAGTTCCAGTCTTTGTCGATGTTGGAAGCGTTTACTACCAACATGTAATCGTTATCTTTTATCTTATAGACAATTAAGTCATCCACAATTCCACCGGTCTCATTCGGAAGACAAGAGTATTGTGCTTGTCCATCAATTAATTTGGAAGCATCGTTGCTGGTTACGCGCTGGATCAGATCAAGCGCAGCAGGACCTTTCACTAAAAACTCACCCATGTGCGATACATCAAAAACACCAACCCCATTTCTAACGGTCATGTGTTCTTCAATGTCGGAAGAGTAGCGCACGGGCATGTTATAGCCTGCAAAAGGAACCATCTTTCCACCCAATTTTGTGTGGAGGTCGTTTAGTGGAATGTATTTTATATCCATAGTTTAGGTAATGAGCGCCAAAGGTAGAAAATTTTCAATCCTTAATCGGACTGGAATCAAGGTGAGAAATGGGATTCGTTCAGAATATCCGAAAAGAAAAAACACCGCATCAAAAAGCAGAATTGCCTGTCGGTGCGGTGTCATAAAAGAATGCCTTGTGTGTCTGGGAAGTTAGGATTAATTCACCTTTGAACTCTCTAATGCTTCATTTATGTCTTCCTGCAACTTCTTCACCTTCTCCATTTCATTTTCCAAATATTCGCGGGCTTTTTCTTCACCTACAATACTATCAACGGGGGGGTGGAAGTTATGCATCCAGTCCATCATACTACTATCAGCTGAGTCAAGATTAGCCATGGAGTCCTGAATTTTTTGCTTTTGGTCATCTGTTAAGCTCGGTGTTGAGCTAAGTTTATTCTTTAATTCTTCTTTATGTTTATAGATGTCTTCCATCTGCAACATCAATTCGTTGTGAAGTTTATCCACTTCATTTAAGAGTGCCTCGTTGGCATTGCCAGCAAGAGCATCTCCGGCACCATCCATATGTTCATGGTCATGTGATTTTTGTCCGCAGCTCCAGCCGATAAGCAAAAAGGAAACAAGGCAAAGTTTTGATATCATTTTCATAAGAGAATTTTTGTCTGGTAAAGTTAAGGGTTCTTGGGGATTGCGAAATGGTTGGTAGCTCATAGTCGATGGATGGCGGTCAGCAGTCGATAGTTCACTTTCCCATGGTGAATTGGAAAGTATGGACTTGATTACTGGTGCTAACCACTTCCTCATTTATAGACAATACGCAGGTATTCTATATGAATCATTGCTGTTGAATGTTGGATAATGACTTTTGACCGTTAACTATTTCGCTAACAACCATTAGTTCCCAATAAAATACTGTAAAGTTTTAACCTGTTGCTTGCAAGTCCGAAATAAATGGTTTTATATTTGGACATCCGTAACACAGAAATGAAAGTCAACAATACATTTTTTAGTTTTTATTACTACTTCTTTAGTACCCGAGCGGGACTTTAGCGAGCAGTGTATTGTTGATTAAACGATAACAAAAACTCAAAAAGTCCCGGCCTGCCGGGACTTTTTGTTTTATAAGGAATTTTGAAAATGGCGAAGAAGAAAAAATTACGCATTGCAATTCAGGGTATAGCGACCAGCTTCCACGAGATCGCGGCACTTACCTATTTCGAAGAGCCGATTGATACTATCGAGTGTCTTTCTTTTCATCGCCTATGCGAGAGTCTGAAGAATGGTGAAGCTGACTTTGCTGTTATGGCCATTGAAAATTCAATAGCGGGAAGTATTCTTCCAAACTATTTTCTGTTGCAGGAATATCACTTCAGCATTGTGGGTGAACTCTACATTCCCATTCACATGAATTTGTTGACTTTACCTGGTGTGAAATTGTCAGACATTAAATGCATTGAGTCGCACCCAATGGCGATACGTCAGTGCACAGAGTTTTTGCACCAGCTAAAGGGCGTTGATATCCGCGAAAGCGAAGACACTGCACTTTCTGCAAAACGCGTTAAAGAATTAAAGTTGAAAGACACAGCGGCCATTGCCAACGAGCAAGCTGCGAAGAAATACGGACTCCAGATTTTAGAGAAGCGCATTGAAACTCATAAGAAGAACTTTACACGCTTCTTGATTTTAACGAAGAGAAGCACAAAGATTACTGAAGCCAACAAAGCATCGATGTCGTTTGAGGTGCCAAACGAAGTGGGAAGTTTAGCCGATGCGTTGACAACATTTAAAAATAATGGT
Source organism: Chryseolinea sp. (assembly GCA_039930485.1). GTDB lineage: Bacteria > Bacteroidota > Bacteroidia > Cytophagales > Cyclobacteriaceae > Chryseolinea. Next base: position 18,627 of record JBDTTT010000019.1, on the reverse strand, counting down.
ATCAATTTATCGAAGATACAGTCGATACCTATTATTGGAAAGCCAAGTGAATACGCTATACATATTGATGTAGAATGGAAGCGCAGAAAAAATTACGATACTGCCATGCATGAAGTGATCCGCCAGGTAAAAAACCTGAATGTATTGGGCGAGTATAAGAAAGCAAAGATTGAATATAAATAAGGTGCGAGGTGCGAATGACAAGGAACGAGGTAAATATCAGCATACAGTCTAACATCTCATGTCTAACTACTAAAGTCTAATTAAAAGTGATACAAACCGCGAAACGAATTGCCAATGTAGAAGAGTACTACTTCAGCCGGAAGCTGGCCGAGGTGCGTTCACTTGATTCTCCTGAACTTCGTGTGATCAACTTAGGTATTGGAAGTCCTGATCAGGCGCCATCTGCAGAAACAGTTAATGCATTGATTGCATCTGCGAAAAATCCTGTAAACCATGGCTATCAGAATTACAAAGGTATCCCTCAGTTACGCAAAGGTGTTGCTGATTTTTATAAACGCATTTATAACGTATCGATCGATCCCGAAAGTATGATTCTTCCATTGATGGGTTCGAAGGAAGGTATTATGCATATCGCCATGGCGTTTGTGAATGAAGGTGATGAAGTATTAATTCCAGATCCGGGTTACCCTACCTATTCATCAGTTGCAAACCTGGTAGGAGCAAAGCTTCGCCCGTATGCATTGAAGGAAGATTTGAATTGGGGTATTGATGTAGAAGCATTAAAGCGCAGTGATCTTTCCAAAGTAAAAATCATGTGGGTTAATTTCCCACACATGCCAACAGGAAGAACAGCATCGCGCGCAGAGTTGAAAGAGTTGGTTGATCTGGCAAGAGCAAATAACTTTTTGATTGTAAACGACAATCCATATAGTCTGATCTTGAATGACGAACCGATGAGCATCCTTTCCATTGAAGGTGCAGATGAAGTAGCATTGGAATTAAACTCGTTGAGTAAGTCTCACAACATGGCTGGCTGGCGTATTGGATGGGTTGCCGGAAGGAAAGAATACATTGATGCTGTATTGAAAGTAAAAAGCAATATGGATTCAGGAATGTTCTTAGGTTTGCAACATGCAGCGGTTGAAGCATTGAAGAATGGTGACGCGTGGTTTACCGAATTAAATAAAATGTATGGTGATCGAAGAAAAGCAGCAAAAAAGATTTTAGATCTGTTGGATTGTTCATACGCAGAAAAACAATCGGGATTATTTGTGTGGGCGAAAGCTCATGATTCAATTGTTGATGTTGAGAAGTGGATTGATGAAATTTTATATGGAACGAAAGTATTCATCACACCGGGTTTCATCTTTGGTGAAGCTGGAAGAAGATACATCCGTATTTCACTTTGCTGTACAGTTGAAATGTTGAGCGAAGCATTAAATAGAATCCAAGTATTTGAAAAATTAAAGTCTAAAGACTTGCTACTAAATACTAAAGTCTAATGAAGACTACGATAATTGGTTTGGGATTAATAGGCGGATCGATTGCCATCGACTTGCGAAAGGCCGGTGTGGCAACGGAGATTGTTGGTATCGACAGAAATGTTGACCATGCTGCGAAAGCTGTGGAGCTTGGAATAGTTGATAAGATTGAATCGGAAGATAAAGCACTTTCAACTTCTGATTTAATCATCACTGCCATTCCGGTAAACGCAATGTGTCAATTATTACCGGGCTTGTTAGATGCCATCAAACCAGGCGCAGTTGTAATTGATGCAGGTTCTACAAAAAGATTATTATGTAAATCGGTTGAGCATCATGAAAAGCGTAAGCAGTTTGTAGCGGCTCACCCCATTGCCGGAACAGAAAACTCTGGACCTGAGGCAGCGTTCTCAGGATTGTTCAAGGACAAAACCAATATTATCTGCGAAAAGGAGAAATCTTCTCCGCAAGCATTGTCCGTTGCAACTCTTGTTTTTGAGTCGCTTGGGATGAACACTATTTTCATGGAACCTGAAGAGCACGATAAGCACGTAGCTTATGTGTCGCACTTGTCTCACGTGAGTTCGTTCTTGCTTGGTCAAACCGTGTTAGACATTGAACGTGATGAGAAAAATATTTTTGCATTAGCGGGAAGTGGATTTGCTTCTACTGTTCGTCTCGCAAAAAGTTCACCGGATATGTGGGCACCGATCTTCGAACAGAATGCAGAATTTTTAAGTCAGGCATTGTTGGAATACATCATGCACTTGCAGAAGTTTCAATATTATTTAATGAAGCGCGATGTAAAAGAACTACACAACATCATGACCAGCGCCAATCGCATCAGGGAAATCTTAAATGGAATAGAACATAAACAAATAAAACCAGTAGTCGAAAACGTAAAATAAACATAACACAGAATATGAAAAACGTATTACAACTTCAGTCCATTTCAAAATGGTTACCCACCGCGAGCAAACCCATCATCATCAGCGGTCCGTGTAGTGCTGAAACAGAAGATCAAATGGTGGCCACTGCAAAACAAATTGCTGCCACAGGAAAAGTGCACGCCCTTCGCGCGGGTATCTGGAAGCCACGCACAAGACCAGGCATGTACGAAGGTGCTGGTGAAGAAGGATTGAAATGGCTTATCCAGGCAAAGAAAGAAACCGGATTACCTGTAACAACAGAAGTAGCAAACGCAGCTCACGTTGATGCATGTTTGAAAGCCGGTGTTGATATTCTTTGGGTTGGTGCCCGCACCACAGTAAATCCATTCTCGGTTCAGGAAATAGCTGACGCATTAAAAGGTGTTGACATTCCGGTAATGGTAAAAAATCCGATTAACCCTGATCTTGAACTTTGGATTGGTGCATTGGAACGTTTGAACAAAGCAGGTCTTACCAAACTTGCTGCTATTCACCGCGGATTTTCTTCATTCGAAAAAGGACCATTCCGTAACGCACCAATGTGGGATATGGCGATCGAATTGAAAACAAGAATTCCTGAGTTGGATATTATTTGCGATCCAAGTCACATTGCGGGTAATCGTGAATTGATCTCGTTCATCTCACAAAAAGCACTTGATCTTGATATGTGTGGTTTGATGATTGAAAGTCATATCGATCCGGATGCAGCATGGAGCGATGCGAAACAACAAGTAACGCCTGCTACCCTTGGTCGCATTATCGATGCACTTGTTGTGCGTACGGTTTCATCCGACAACAAAACATTTAAAGATACACTTAGCATTTTACGCGAGCAGATTGACCAACTAGATGATGAGATCATGTCGAAGATGGCAGCGCGTATGAAGATATCGGAGAAGATTGGTCAGTACAAAAAAGAGAATAACGTTACCATCTTACAGGTAAATCGCTGGGAAGAAATTATTCAAACCCGCATTACATTAGGTAAAGCAATGGGACTTGATTCAACGTTTACCAACGACTTGTTGAAACTGATTCACCACGAGTCAATCCAGGTTCAAACTAAAGTAATGAACAAGGTGACTGAAAAGGTTTAGATAATACACCTTTCTATTCAGCAAGGAATTCGAACTTCAAATTGCAGTTGTTGCTGCGTTGAAGTTTTGAATTCCTTGTTTGTTTTAGTCTTGTCTATGGGAAATTACACTCGTTTTCAGAACACCCCATTTCGATAGAAAATTTTATGCAAACGTTTTAGGTGTCATCCTTGTACATAAAATTACATGAACGGCCATTCCCTGAAACGTTTCTTTACCTTTGTCGTGTTAGAGCTATAGTTATAGACTCTTATAAAAAGAACCTTATGAACACGATACAACTTCTTGGACTGGCAGCAGGTATGTTAACTACCATTGCTTTTTTGCCGCAAGTAATTAAAACCTGGAAGAGCCGCTCTGCGAAAGATCTTTCGCTGGGTATGTTTTCTCTTTTCTGTGCGGGTGTAGTGCTTTGGCTTACCTATGGTATTCTGGTGCGCGACATTCCGGTTATCGCAGCCAACTTCATGACCTTGATGCTGGCGTCTACTCTTTTGTTTTTCAAACTTCGATTTAAGGAGTAGCTGTTAGTTTCCGGATACCGGTATCCGGAAACTGGTAACTGATTCAAAACTGAATATTGCTCCACTTGGTGGCTTTGTATGATCGTAGGATCAAATAGATTGCTCCTAGTTGTACAGGTATCATACCGATCAGAATCAAAGGCCATTTGCTTAAAAGGTAATGCAGTCCACCTGGTAAAGCCATGCAGAGTAACATCAGTATTCCTCGTAAAAAATTCCCTGCTTGATTCTTTGCGCTAGGTGCCATCGTCAACGGAAGAATTCGTTTTCCGATGGTGGCAATGATGAGTAGAATAAGAAAGTTGTTAAACAATCCGAAGAGGATATCATCCAAAGCACTTATGCCCCAAACAAAAAGGATCAGGGCTGCTATTACTGCATAAATCGGCAAAAAGAGTTTTACAAAAATTGCCTTTACCATTCCCGAAAGAATTTCACCTGGACGATCCACTGGAGCGGAAGAATAAAACCAACTTGCTTTAAAATCATCCGTGTATGGAATTTCATATAAGGCAACTTGTGAAATCATAAACGTGAGGTAGATCAATACAAAATAGTATTCAGTGTTAGGTAAATTGTTCCAGAGTGTGCTGAAATCATCTTTACCGCGAATCATGAATACCAAACCAAAGACAAGAATGTATCCCACAGCCGGATAAATTTTAAGCTTGATTTTCCGATCACGACCTAAAATCTTATATACCAATTCAAAGGCAGCACGCTCAAATGAATTGGATGTTACGCGCAAACTTATGTTCTCAAGTAGATTACTTTTCTGCGCTTTCTCTTCTTTTGTTTTTGCAGGTTGCTCTGTTGCACTGCCCAGAGCACTCAACTTTTTATTAAAGATAGGCGTGAGGTAGTGATTTGTAATGTACAAACCACCTAACGGAACGATGATACCCAAAGCAGTTAATATGATATGAGGTGTATCAATTAACCGATAGTGTAACAACTCAAGGGCACCTCCCATCCAAATGGGAGGAATCAAATAATCCCACCATTCGATCTCAAAGACGTAATCCTCTAATTCGAAGCGACCCATCATGCGAGGGAGTAATTGGTAGCCCCCCATCATGGCAACGGCCATAATGATTTGGAAATAATTGATTACGTTTTTTAATTTTTCTTCACTTGCAAAGTGCATGATGAGCAAATACGTGGCGTTTGTAATAAGTACTGCTGTGAAAACAGAAAGGACTAAAGCGACTAAAAAGAAAACTAAAAACAGAACACCAAATTTAAAACCTACCATGATCGAGGGTAGAAGGGAAAGACCTAAAGTAAGTTGACCAAGATAAAGCATGATATGCGTAAGCCTTGCAACGAATAAGGTTCGTCCATCAACAGGTCGTGGGAGAATAATGGTGTTATCGCTGGTGTCGAGTAGGATGGATGAAAAATCAGTGATCAGTGTCATGGCTATCATTACCATGATGTAGCTGAAAAAGAAGATCATACTAACCACAACAGAAGGTATGCTGTAAATAAAAGCAGCTACAAAAATCCCAAAGATGGAATAAATGAGCAGTGTCATCGCGAAAGCATTTCCAGGCTCCTGGTTTTCTTTTTTCTTGTATGACATCACCTGTCTGCGATTATCCATTGTGAGTTTAATTGCAACAATGGCACGAAGCTGTTCATAGTTTACACCAGCTGTGCGATAGAGACCTTGGGTGAAATCAAGGAATTTCAAAAGAATATTTTCAATTTTCATTTGTTCCCGAGAATACTGATGAATTGACCTGCAGCAGATTGATGTTCTTTGTTGCCTGTAATTTCCGTAAAGAGTTGTTCTAACGATCCGCTCTGCGCTTGCGAATTTAATTCGGCATATGTTCCATTTGCGATCATCTCTCCTTTGTTGATGATAATGATGCGATCAGAAATCTTCTCCACTACATCCATAATGTGTGAACTGTAGAAAATGGTCTTCCCACTTTGCTTTAACTGTGTGAGAATTTCTTTCACGAGGATAACAGCATTGGCATCCAGTCCTGAAAGTGGTTCATCCAGGAATAAAATGGAGGGATTGTGAATCATACCCGCAATGAGCAATACTTTTTGCTTCATCCCTTTAGAAAAAGTTGTCATGCGTGATTCACTATGATTGCCAAGTTCAAAAACCCGGAGCAGTTCGTTAGCTTTTGTTTCGGTCTGGGTTTTATCAAGACTATAAAGTTGTCCGATAAAATGAAGATACTCCACTGGGGTAAGAGTTTCGTACAACGCTGCATTTTCCGGAATGTATCCAATGCGTCTTTTTATTTCTAATGTATCTTTTCGAATATCAAACCCAAGCACAGTAGCATCACCATCAAAATCAGGAATGATACCGGTTAAAATTTTGATAGTTGTACTTTTTCCGGCACCATTCGGCCCGATATAGCCGATGATCTCACCTGATTTTATTTCGAGGTTGATGTTGTTTAATACTTTGGCGCTGTAAGTCTTTGAAAGATTTTGGGTAGTGATAACGTTCGTTGTCGACATTTTCTTGTTTAAAAAAATTATACTCTACACTAGACAGGATGGGTGATGAATGTTATTGATTAGTGATATTCGATTTAGAACTCTTAGTTTAATTATTTAATTTAAATCAATAGTCAATCATCACTCATCAAAAATCAATCAAGTCCAATCATCATAAACGCCCCCCAAAAAATTGGTTCGGGATATTCAGTTCTTAACTCTTTTTTAGAATCAATGAAGCTCTGACGAAGATTGTTACTGTTAAGCCACTTCTGATAAAAGCGTAACATGAGTTTTTGTGTAGCATCATCATCTACCTTAAACATACTCATGATTAATACTTTTGCGCCCGCTACTAAGAATGCACGTTGCAATCCATAAACTCCTTCACCGGCTTCCAAATCTCCAAGCCCTGTCTCGCACGCGCTTAACACAACCAGATCAGTCTGATCAAGATTTAAACTCATCGCTTCATAGGCGGTAAGAATTCCACTCTCCATATTGTAATTGTAATCGGTCTTGTCCATTAAATCACCTGCACCTTTCAATAATAAACCCGTGCGCATTAATGGATTTTGTGTTAGCATGGCCTCGTTACTTTCCAATCCTTCTTCTAATGTGCGTTGTGGAGTTGGTCGAGTAAATCCGTGGGTAGCAATGTGAAATATTTTCGGGCTGTTAAGTCCTTTAACATTCTCTTCGGTAGCAGTCTTTTCAACATACTCAGTAGTTATCCATCCTTTTTGCTTTAACATAAATTGAAGTTGCTCCACTTCTTTTTCGGTACCCGGTAATGACATCCATTTCCGATCGTTAGAAGCGGAAAGATAAAATGTTGGGTTACCAAACATGGAGGCCGTGTTGTTTTTGGTTCCTTCTTTGGACTTTAACTTGCGGAGGTATAAATCTTTGGTGTTGCTTACTAATACGATGTTTGAGTTATCAATTACATATCGACCATCAGGCGTTGGAATAGCCTCCAGGTTTATTTGGTTATACACACCATCGGCTGATAAGTAAATTGTGGCGGCCTGGCCAATCTCATCGTTAATCGGTTTCCAAAAAACGTTATACGAAATCTCATCGGGTATTTTACCAGTAATAGCGTTTCGGTAGAATTTGAAATAACGCGTCTCCATTTTCTTTCCGTCTCTTAACAGAATCGCTTTTGGTCGGGACAGTTCTGGTTTTAAATACAATGCAGCATAAATAACAGAATCTGTAAAGTCGTGGTTGAAGTAGCGATACCGCACCATTTCAATAGCGACTTCATTTTGCTTGATGGATTTTTTTACATCTTCATACGTGATGCGCTTGTCTTCAAAACTCTGACCGAACAATTCTGATTTCTGACTCAATTCTTTTTCGAGTCGTTCTACATCTTGTTGAAGTGCTGCCGGATCAATATTATTCTCGGCAAGCTGTGTGGGGCTCATCGATAGGGCAAGGGTGAGCTGTTCTTTCTTCTGCACCCAGTTGTTGAACTGTGTTTTCAAATCTTCATCGGTACTGTTTAAAATGCGTTCACGAATTTTGATAGAAGAACTCAAAAGCAATGCCTTTGTGAGCAATTGATAGTTGTAAACTTTTCCGGTGAGATCTTTGAAGTCTTCGAGATTTCCGAAAGCCAACGTGTTGTAGAATTCGAAATCACCTTTAATGGTATTCCAGTATTTTGCTTTTTCGCGTTCGCTCAATGCGGGGAAATAATCTTTGATGAAGTTTTCGTAGTTACCTAATGACTCCTCGATCAGTTTCTTTGCTCTCTTGAAATCCTTTTGCTGATAGTACACTTTACTGAGCTTTGATAATACCTTTACATACTCCGGATGTGTGGCACTGAAGAATTTGACGTAAAGGTCTTTTGCTTGATTATAAAATTCTTCAGCTTTCTTATAATTCTTCAGCTGATAGTACACGTCACCGGTTAAAGTATAGATGCTGGCTGAGTTGATGTTATTTTTTGTTCCGGTCTTTGTTCTCCAAATATTCTCGGCTGTGGTCAATGAACTAAACGCGATATCGAATTTCTTTTCGGAGATGTAAAGTATGGCAACATTTTTTAGAATTTCAGCATATTGAGGATTGTCCGGACCCAGTTTAGCACCCATTATCTTTTGCGATTCAAGCATGAGTTTTTCCACTTCCTTTCTATTGTCGCCTTTATAAAATTTAATAAGCGCCAATTGCGAAAGGGACTTCGCTACTTCTATGTGATTTCTTCCGAATTGTTTCTCCTGACTCGAAATAGCCTTTAAGATATTGTCTTGTGCTTTATCGTAATCTCCTAATGTATAATAGATATCACTTAATAGTTTTTGTGTTGGCGCTGTCTTAGTGGAGTTGTCTCCATACGTTTTTACAGCAATCTGGTTGGCACGCTGTGCGATGCGTTCTGCTTCTGTGTAATCTCCTTTTGCCAAAAGAATTCTGCCTTTGTTCACAAGGGGTTCGATCAGTCTCAGCGAATTGTTTCCATACAATTTTTGGTATTCAGTGATCAGATCGGCCAGCAGTTGATCTGTTTTTGCATATCGGCCAAGTTGTATGTTGAGAGAAGAAAGTTCTTCTGCAGTAGAAACTTCGCTACCAATTTGAACATCTGCATTTTTTATCAATTTTCCTGTGCGTTCAAGATTGCTTTCAGCCTCATCAAACATTCCCTTTATTCCATATAGTTTGGCTTGTGTTTCAAGAATCTGAATGTAGCTGCCAATGTATTTGTCATCCTTGCGATACTCTTCTAATATTTTAAGGGACTTGTTAATGTCCTCTTCCGCTTTTTCATACCGACCGATTTTTAAACTCAGACTGGCAATGCGTTCGAGCTCAGCACCATATCGGGGATCTTTGGAGTCGTATTTTTTTCTTGCTTTGTCGGAAGCATCGTTCAGTGCTTTGAAAGCCAAATCATATTTATCAGACAGTTCATACCATGTACCAATATGATTCAGGATGTCCTGTAAGTCTTTGTGCTGTTCGCCAATTTGTTTTTCAACTACACCGAAATAACTTTCTTTATAAATATTACCGGCTTCTTCAATTTTATTCGTGTAATCCAAATAAAAATTGGCAAGGTAAATTCGGGCCAAATGATATTCAGGAGAGTTCTCTCCACACAATTCTTTTTTGATAGAGGCCAACTGATTTAAATAGGTTTCAGCGGATGCATATCGTTTTTCTTTTATGGTTACATCATATAAGAACTCGACAAGCTTGCCGGTAGTCTTATAAAATTTTGGAAGGCTATTCAGCACGGCTAGAGCACCACTTTCCAAATTCTTTGTTTTGTCCTGCTCCATCTTCGAATCAAACTCAACAGCTTGCATGTTGGTACGCAGAACACTTCCGCTTGGAAACTTCTTTAGCAACTTTTCATATTCCAATTTCACATTTTGATAACGTGCGCGATTTCCTTTCAATAGCAAGTCATCCAGGTAATCGAGGTAAACATCCTGCGCCAATGTGTTTGTTGGACTCGTTTTTCGCTTTAAGTCGTTTAATATATTGTCGAATTCAAGTTCGTTTCCATGGGGTGTACTACTTTCCTTCAAGGCTTTTGCCATAATGTAGCGCGCTTCGACTTCTGCTAAGTTCGTCTCACCTAAAAACCGAGATTTACCTTTAAGCCAACCGGTGGCATTTGAATAGGTATATGATGCATCAGAATTATTTTCATCCGCTCCAACAACGGAAATTCTTCCTCTCTTTGCATCTGCTTTGATTCTTAAGTTGAGAAGTTTAGCATAGTCACCATACCGTTTTGGAAGTTCTTGTTCTGGTACACGCTGAGTCTTAATAGAGGTGCCATCAACAACAGATTCTTTTTCAATGGCGCGGGAAGCGAAATATTTTTCATTTTCTTTCAGCAACTCAATAGCATCATTCCAAAAGCCTTGTCCAATCATGGCTTCCGCTTGTGCCAATGCAATTCTTGATTTCAATGCATCGGTAAGCTGATTGCTTTTTTGCAATAAGATCATGGCGCGATCCAGATATTCATCACTCATACGAAAGTTGCCATACTCATTATAGATTTCACCAACTTCAATTAAAGTCGTGGCATAATTTGTACTGTTATCACCAAACGTGCTTTGGCTGCTGGTAAGTGCTGTGTTCAATGAATTATCGAAACTGGTAAGTGTACCTAATGCCAGGTTAATTTTAGCTTCCCGAATGTAAAGGCCGGGCATATATGACTGAAGATCAGGTTTAGATTGAACCGACTTTTTTAATTTCTGCAGCCCACTGCTGGCTTTTAGGAAATTGCCTGAAGCGTAATAGGTATCCACCTTTGCGAGGCTTTTATCAATCTTTTTGTTTTGAGAAAAAGCAAGTTGACTTGCTGCCATACAAAACAATGCGAGAATGCATGATCGGAAGATCTTCATGATAAAGAGGGTTTACGGATGTAACTTCGAAGATAAGGAATTATACAAGGACAAGGAAAAAGGTACGAGGTACGAATGACTAGGTACGAGTTGAAAGAAAATCATTGATATTCAGGAGGCACTACCTTGTTCCTTGTCCTTTTTTCCTTGTTCCTCCACTATTCGTTCATCAGTTTTTTTAAAATGCCACCAGCCGCATCCGTAATTACCGTTCCGGGCCCAAATACAAACGAAACGCCCGATTGAAAAAGAAAATCGTAGTCCTGCGCCGGGATAACACCACCCGCAATAACCATAATATCGCCACGCCCGATTTTCTTTAAGGCTTGAATTAATTCCGGAATCAATGTTTTATGCCCACCCGCTAAACTGGAAGCGCCAACAATATGTACATCATTCTCTGCCGCCTGCATAGCCACTTCTTCTGGTGTTTGAAATAAGGGCCCGATGTCTACATCGAAACCTAAATCGGCAAAGCTGGTTGCAATTACTTTAGCGCCACGATCATGACCGTCCTGTCCCATTTTCGCAACAAGAATGCGGGGTCTTCGTCCATCACGTTCGGCAAAGCGATCGGATAATTTTCTCACCTCTTCAAAAGCAGATTGGTTTTTCATCTCCCCCGAATATACACCTGAAATGGATTGGATGGTTGCTTTGTAGCGCCCGAATGTTTTTTCCAATGCTGTCGAAATTTCTCCGAGTGTAGCGCGCTTGCGGGCAGCATCAATGGCAAGTTCCAATAAATTTCCCTGACCGTCCGGCAGGCGGGCATTTCCGATTTGTGCTGCCTCTGTCAACGTATTCAATGCAGCCTCAACCTCCGTTGCATTTCGTTCAGCTTTTAATTTAGTAAGCCGCTCAATCTGTTCGTTGCGAACAGCCGTGTTGTCTACTTCGCGAATTTCAAAATCAGGTTTTTCAGTTGTTTGATATTTGTTTACACCAACAATTACATCACGACCAGAATCGATACGTGCTTGTTTTGCTACTGCGGCTTGTTCAATACGCATTTTCGGAATACCACTTTCAATGGCTTTCGTCATGCCTCCGAGTTTTTCAACTTCTTCAATTAAGTCCCACGCCTTCTCTATGAGTTGTGATGTGAGACTTTCTACATAATATGAACCACCCAATGGATCAACCAATTTGGTAATGCCTGCTGCCTTCTCTAAATACAGTTGCGTATTACGCGCAATGCTAGCCGAAAAATCAGTAGGCAATGCAATGGCTTCGTCCAATGAATTGGTATGTAAAGATTGCGTTCCTCCCAATACAGCAGCAAGTGCTTCAATCGTTGTGCGCGTTACATTGTTGTATGGATCTTGCTCCGTTAAACTCCATCCAGAAGTTTGACAATGCGTTCGTAAGGCCATCGACTTTGGATTAGTCGGATTGAATTGCTGAACAATTTTCGACCACAAAACTCTTGCCGCTCGCATCTTGGCAATCTCCATAAAGAAATTCATACCGATGCCCCAGAAGAAAGAGAGACGTGGAGCAAAGTTATCAATGGCAATACCGGCTGCGATTCCGGTGCGGATGTATTCCAATCCATCGGCTAATGTATACGCCAATTCAATATGTGCAGGTGCACCTGCTTCATGCATGTGATATCCACTAATGCTAATGGAATTAAACTTCGGCATGTGCTTCGAAGTGTATGCAAAAATATCGGCTACAATCCGCATCGATGGTGATGGTGGATAGATGTAAGTATTACGTACCATGAATTCTTTGAGAATATCATTCTGTATTGTGCCACTTAGTTGCTGTGGTTTAACTCCTTGCTCCTCGGCAGCAACTATATAGAATGCCATAATGGGTAACACTGCACCATTCATCGTCATCGAAACGGACATTTTATCTAATGGTATTTGATCGAAAAGAATGTTCATATCCAATACCGAATCAATGGCAACACCTGCTTTTCCGACATCACCAGATACACGTGGATGGTCTGAATCATAACCGCGATGCGTAGCCAAATCAAATGCAACGGAAAGTCCACGTTGACCAGCTGCTAAATTTTTTCTGTAAAAAGCATTTGAATCTTTTGCAGTAGAAAAACCTGCGTATTGTCTGATTGTCCATGGCTTCGTGGCAAACATTGTTGCATATGGTCCCCGAAGATAGGGTGGAATGCCTGCTGTAAAATCAAGGTGTGATAAATCCTTGGAATCAAGAGCAGTATAAGCAGGCTTCACTTCAATCCTCTCCGGACTTGTCCATGGTTTAGTATTCGTCTCTTCTACTAAAGAGTCAATGGCAAACTGATTGTATTTTATGGAATTGAAATCGGGCTTCATGATTGTTTAATCTGTTGTTGAAATTCTAACCATGAGGCTTGTGCAATTTCGTCAATCATCTTTTCGATAGCGTATGCTCCGGAGATGGCATCAGCTACTTTGTCGATATACGATTCTTCACGCAATACATTTGAAATATTTCGTGCAATGCGATTCATTGTTGAATTGTCATCCTCCGCATAAACTGTGAGTGAGTTACAACCTCCAAGTGCAGCAGCCAAGGAAGCAGTTGTACTTTTCAACATATTGGCATTTGGCTGATAAGCTGAATTTGTCCAGACTTCAGAGCGAATATGAATATGAAGGTAGGATGGTCGATAACCTTCTTGTCCATAAGCCTGAGCAATCTGAAACCACAACATGCGTAATGCTTTTAATTTCGCGATCTCAATAAAAAAGTTTGTTGAGATGGGAAGCGAGAAAGCAATTTGTTGAATTGCGATTGATGCATCAATTCCAATTTCAATTAACCGATCAAGAAGTCGCACTCCTTTTGTAAGTGCTTCCGAAATTTCTTTCACAGGGGTGGATGGATTTACCATCAATCCACACGATAGGAATTTTTCGAGTTGCAATAAATCTAACCCAGAAAGATTATTTTTTTCAACATCATCATCCCAAAATAGTGTTCCAGATAAAGCAGAAGAATCGTATTTTTTTTCCAGAATGTATTTCGAAAGACTTTCAGAAATTGAATTGTTGCTGTTCGCTCGAAACGAAATCGAACAATAAGGCCAGTCAATTTGATTTAGAAGTAGATCAAGATTGGGTTTTGTGTTAGTGCGAATGTCAAATAAAATTCCATCCGCACCAGCGGCTAATTGTGAAAGAGCATTTGCATTGGCTTCTTTTTCACTCGCGACTATAATGCTGGGCATGTTAACCCAGGCACGCGGTCCTGAGTATTGATCAATTGAGGGTGATAACTGAAAATTATTTTGTTTTGAATGAGCTGGAATGTCAAGCTTATCATAATATGCCAAAAAGGCCAATTCATGTTCACTCCATGCTAAAGCATCGGTGGGATTTTTACCATCAATCTCCAATGTGGCGGCTGCTTGCCAACTTTCTTTGTTAGCGGACGGAAAAGAAAGTTTTATTAACTCGTGAATAGATTTGTCAGACATGCAAAAGCAAATTCAACTCAATTTTAGTCAAGTTTTTATCAACCGGGGCAGAAATAGCAGAATTTTAGAATGACCAGAATAGGATATTGAACGGCTTAAAGTGGATGAGCGTTAAATTGCTCTTAAAAGCGGGGTTTTATAAAAGCTATTTTACTTTTTAGGACTCAAAACTTTTATTGAAAAATCAAGGACATATCCTATTGTTTTGTTGACCTCTTTTTTTACATCTTTGTCTCCCCTTTCCCCAAAAGGAATTCAAATCCAATCAATTAGGAGCTCAATGGAAGTTAGCTGTAGTACAGTATGGAATGATTGTCTCGAAGTAATTCGTGAGAATGTAGGAGATGAGAATTTTAATACATGGTTTAAACCGATCAATCCACTTCGTGTGGATGGTGACGTGCTTACTGTTCAAGTGCCCTCTCAGTTTTTTTACGAGTGGCTGGAGGATAATTATGTACCGGTTTTAAAGAAGGCTATTCATACAGTTTTAGGCCCAACAGGCCGATTAGAGTATTCTGTGGTGGTCGATAGTGGAAATCAACAAGCTCCGTCAGTATCTGTAAATTATCCGGCCAACGGATCGGGCAATAGACGTAGCGCCATTAATGGCAATGCTTTTGGCTCAGATGATTATTCTCCTTTTTCAGTAAAGCAACTAAATCCGCTAACTGTTAATTCAAGATTAAACGCATCCTATACTTTCGATAATTTTGTTGAAGGCGATTGTAATCGTTTGGCGCGTTCTGCGGGTGTCGCAGTTGCGAAAAAGCCAGGCATTACTTCGTTTAACCCATTGATGTTATATGGAGGTGTGGGTGTGGGAAAGACACATTTAGTGCAAGCCATAGGAAATGAGATCAGAAACAACATGCCGAACAAGGTAGTGTTGTATGTTGATCAAAATGACTTTACGAATCAATTCCTCAATGCCCTTCAAAATCATAAAATTCAAGACTTCCAGAATTTTTATTTACAGGTTGATTTATTGATTTTGGATGACGTGCAGTTTTTAGCAGGTCGTGAGAAAACACAGGAAATGTTTTTCCATATTTTCAATCAACTTCATCAAACTGGCAAACAGGTAATCATGACAAGTGATTGTCCGCCTCGCGATATGAAAGGATTCCAGGAAAGATTGCTTTCGAGATTTAAATGGGGATTAACAGCTGATTTACAAGAACCCGATTTCGAAACGAAGCTCGCCATCATCAACAGAAAAATGTTGGCGGATGGAATTCAAATTCCAACAGAAGTTTCAGAGTACCTTGCTTATAGTGTGGATACAAACCTTCGCGATATGGAAGGAGTGTTGAACTCGTTGATATTCCATGCTACTTTATTAAAGAAGGAAATTGATTTAGAACTCGCGAAAGAAGTTCTTAAAAATATCATCAAAGAAATTCAGTCAGACGTAAGCGTTGACTTTATTCAAAAGACCGTTTCAGAATATTTCAAGATCGATCTGGATCAGATGAAAGGCAAAGTGAAGAAACGCGAAATTGTTATTCCACGTCAGGTAGCAATGTATTTCTGCAAGCGTTATACTCAACTTACTTTAGCGCTTATCGGTAATAACTTTGGTGGTCGCGATCACAGTACAGTAATTCACGCGCTCGAATCCGTTGAAGACATGATGAAGACCGATCCAAACTTCAAAGCATCTGTTGAAGAACTGGGTAAGAAGTTGAAGTTGCGAGTGAGTTAGATTTTAAAAATTTACTGTATGAAATCAGTTCGATTCATTGTTATCCTTACCGGTCTCATATCCTTTTCTTTTTTAACCGAAACGTGGTATTCTTTAGAGTCAACTGACTTTGGTTTTAAGGTACTCCTTCCTAAAGAACCTGTTGCTCAAAATCAGGTAGTGCCCAGCGCCATAGGTGAATTGAAGATGAACCTGTATATCTTAGATACTTCAGCTGATGAGGCCGAAGATAATCTACTGTATCTGGTTAACTATACTGAATATCCAGATTCCTTATTTGCTAACGCAACTGAAGAGAAGTTTACACAAATACTTAGAGGCTCCGTAGATGGTATGGTAACAAATGTTGGAGGAAAACTTTTGTCTGAAAAAGTGATTATATTAAATGGTTCTCCTGGACGAGAAGTAAAAGTAAGTTTTCAAGAAGGAGCGGCCGTTATTAATGCACGAGTTTATCTTGTTCGAAATAAAATGTATCTGCTCGAAACAATATCTTTTCCTCAAAAGGATTCTAATCAATCTATTGATAAATTCTTCAATTCGTTTCAGCTTCTATAGAGACTATCTAATTACAAACGGAATCTCAACCTGTTGTTTCGAACTATTGATACCGATTATGGAGGCTCGACCTTTAAACTTTTCAAAAAAATCAACTACCTCCTTTGGATCCGCCACACGAACCCGGTTAATAAAAACAATGGTAAAATTCTCGGGCACACCAATTTGATTCAGTTTACTTTGATCGCTTATCTTAAAAACCTTTACACCGTATTGTGTTGACTCCAACTGAGCACCAAGCGTTGTGGATTTGATAATCTCCCGTTTAATTAAATCACTCGAACCATTTTTATTCACCAATGTGAGAGATGTTGTTTGTGGTTTATTGTCGCGGAGGTAAGCGATGTTGATTTTATCCCCAGGGTAGTGATAGCTAAGTTCTTCTTCAAATTCACTTTGTGTATTAATATCTTTTCCATTCAATTTAATAATGACATCGCCAAGTTTTAAACCCGCTTGCATAGCAGGGCCGTCTCGTTCCAATTGTTCAATCAATACTCCGTTGTAATTTTTTACGTTGGTATTCAGATCATACTTCTTCGTGTTTTCATAGTTGTATTCTACTACACGTCCACCAAGTAATGCTTTTTGCACAATACCATATTTAACTAAGTCATCAAATACCTTTCGTGCAATGTCGACCGGTACAGCAAAGGCATAACCTGTGTATGAACCGGTGCGTGATAAAATTGCCGAGTTAATACCTACCAGTTCTCCGCTCTTATTTACTAATGCTCCTCCTGAATTTCCCGGGTTAATAGCAGCATCAGTTTGAATGAATGACTCAATAGGAAATTTATCTTCCAGTATTCCAATCCTTCTTCCTTTCGCACTTACAATACCTGCAGTTACTGTGGAGGAAAGTGAGAACGGATTTCCTACAGCCACAACCCATTCACCTACTTGTAAATTTTTAGAGCTACCCATGGCGATGGCGGGTAAATTGGTCTCGTTGATTTTAAGTACCGCTAAATCAGTGGATGGATCAGTGCCAATTAATTCAGCCGTGTATGTACGTTTATTATAAATGACTTCTAATCGCTCGGCAGATTCGACTACGTGGTTGTTGGTGATGATATAGCCATCAGCAGAAAAGATTACGCCTGATCCACTGCTCACTTGTGTTTGTGTACTTCCACCGCCACCAAAAAACCAATCAAAAGAATTGTAGGCAATACCTTTGGCAATGCTATTAATGTAAACTACGCTTGGAATAGTTTTCGTTGCAGCTTCTGAAAAATCAACGGGCGCCAGTGCCACAGATGTAGAAGTAGATGAGTATGAAATGTTATTTTGATTGAACGCTCCCGAATCCAATGCCACGGTGTGAAACGTAGGTGCATTTGGCTCTGATGCAGCCTTGTTAATGTACTGAAAGGTGTAGGCTCCTCCCAATCCTCCAATAAACCCTACAACTAATATTTTAATGAAGTTTTTCATATTCTGAACTAGACGTTAGATACTAGACATTAGACTTTAGATACTGATTATTAAAGTTTTCTCCCTTTTCAGTAATCAACTTTATTTTAACGCAATAAATTCAATAATGATGTAACAGAAGGCGAATTAATTCTTTTGCTTAAAATCTTGCAATAGTTATAGAAAAAAATTGAGCTAATTAAAAAGCCTTACATGACAGAGTTGGTGAGAGCGCAGCTTATTTCTTACCACTGCCTAACCACAATAAGGCATCTAGCATGAAGGTATCCTGATCTTTGCTGCTAAACGAGGAGGATAACTGCTTGTTTGTTTTATTTTCATAATCCATATCGTTGTGCCCCATATTGGTATAGATCATTCTATACTTTGTATTGGTCCACACGATGGGATAATACCCGTTGTGCCAAATCTCATCCAGCTTCGGACCTGTGCCCAAAGGAAAACTGGAAGGATCAACCGACATGAGAATTTTTATATCCGGATTCTTTCGCAAATCAGTTTCCCAACGATACCATTCGCTTGGTGCAGAGGAAAATAGTTTAGGCAAATGTTTTGTGGCAGGATGTTTCGAATCTTCAACACGCAACACTGCAGAGGTAGGTCGCCAGGTATTGCTGGCAAAAGAAC
>JBDTTT010000018.1:0-57251 GCA_039930485.1 Chryseolinea sp. | reverse complement strand
CAGGATTGGCTTACGAGCTTCTTGTTGCGCGGCCTACACATGAATTTCTGTGCTTCGATCTTTCGTTCCGCGCACCGGCACGCTTTTTATTCTGTGCGAAAGGCGAACTACTCATGAAAACTATTTACAATTATTTTATCCAATTGAAGTAATTGTAACTACTTCAAACTTTCCAATAGGTTCTCTAAACTAATCCAGTAAATATTTTCAGAACCATTTGATGCACTGTTGTATGTTTTTAATAATTCCTGATAAGTA
Organism: Chryseolinea sp.; assembly: GCA_039930485.1. Taxonomy (GTDB): domain Bacteria; phylum Bacteroidota; class Bacteroidia; order Cytophagales; family Cyclobacteriaceae; genus Chryseolinea. The sequence goes on along the minus strand of JBDTTT010000018.1, from coordinate 56,993 downwards.
ACAGGTTTATCGTATGACGATTTTACCGTGTGTCGAGAGCTTGAAAAGAAAAATGATTTTTTATCAGGGCTGATGTATGGACAGTAGTCCAGCTTCTTCGTGTTTAGGAGCTTAATGTTTTTAGCAGGCTGCCATTTGCCTTCAGCATTCTTCATGCTTACATATAAATCGCCACCACCGGTATCGTCTTTTCTTCCGTAGGATGTGAAGAATATCATCTTTTCATCGAGTGATACAAAAGCATTAAACTCATAGAGTTTTGAATTCACGGCAGTGTCAAGTGCAATCGGATCGGTATATGAACCATTTTTAAATTCAGCGATGTAAATATCTTCTTTGCCAACTCCTTTCGAATATGCTGCTGTAAAATATAAATTCCCAGAGCTTCCTGTTGAAGGATAGAATTCATCTTCTTCAGTATTGATTGGAGCTCCAATATTTTTAGGTTCGCTCCATTTGCCATTTACTTTTTCAACATACCAGATGTCATAGTCTTTTATGGTTAATCCTGTGATTGGCCTGTTCGAACTAAAAAACAATTTTTTCCCATCAGCACTAAATGTAGGCTCAAGGTCACTGAATTTTCCAGAGAATGTAACTACTTCAGGTGCTGACCATTTGTTACTGCTTATTTTTCGTTTGAAAAGAATGGTTGAAAAAGCATTTTGACTGGCAAGTAGGGTATAATACATTTCATTACCATCGGGTGAAATAGCCATGTCACGTTCACTGATGTTCGTGCTCACTTCACCTTCCATAAACAGTGCAGTAGAAGATGGAGGATCTGGAAATTGTGCTTGTAAATTCAGAACAGAAACAAGGAGGAGAAGTGTAAAGATAGATTTGATCATAACGAAGAGTTTACTCAAACTGCTTTCAAATTAGCGAAATGCAAACACCCTATTTGGGGTATTTTTTATATCTGATTGGCAGTTTCCTCTTGATGTGCAACATGTCGTTTCTTCCATCGGTTGTGCGACCATAGCCAACCAGCAGGTTCTTCCATAATGCGCTTCTCAACAGCACGAACATAATTTTCCACTACGTTATCACTATCTTTTTTGTAAGGAGGCTCGCCTATCGTAACTAATGTACATTCATAATAGCCTCTTTTCACTTTCGTGATGACCGCATATATGGCGGGAAATTGCGTTAGCTGTGCCATATGTTGGCAACCATAAAAGAAAACGGTTTCCTGATTTAAAAAAGTAGCGTGGTATTTTTTATCACGACCATAACCTGGATATTGATCGGCTACAATGGCAATCCCTCGCTTTTTCTCTTTGCGTTTTAGAATTTCACGCGCCACCCGGTCGCGCTGAATTGGATAAGCACCAAACCGAGTTCGTGCTTGCTGCATCACTTCATCGAAAAAATTACTACTTACGGATTGATACACAAAATCAATCTCCACGGGAAGCATAAAACTTCCAGCAACTAACAACCATTCCCAATTAAATTGATGTGATGAGAGAAGGATAATGGATTGATTGATGGATTTGTAATATTCAATAAGTTCAGGGTTTTTGAATATCATTCTTTTAGCAAGTTCTTCTTTTGTAATCGAAAGAAGCTTGAGCGACTCAACAGCATAATCACAGAGATTTTTATAGAACTCTTTTTCAATGTGATGAAGCTCCAATGCTGTTTTGTTTGGGAAAGAATTTCGGAGGTTCTTTTGCACCAGTTTTCTCCTGTAACCCAAAACGCGATAGCCTACAAAAAACAAAAAATCAGAAAGTCCATACAATAACCAAAATGGGCAACGGGACAATAAGCGGATTAAAAACATAGTTCGTTCGTTCAAAAGCCACCAACAAATGTAGTGGCTTTTGAGTTTCCGAATGAATAGTAAAGAATGCTTTTAGAAATCAGGTTTTGCTTAAGAATACGATTTTAGTGTTATCAGCTTTGTTCATGCTTCGATAAAACTCAATAAGCTCAGAATATGACTCAGGTGGGAATTCTCCCTTATTCATTTTCACCTTTCGGATATAAAGTAAGTTGTCCTGATCGAGTTGAAAAGTTGCTTCGTATTCACCAAAGCGGTTTTTAAGCTTAATGGGTGTTGGCAGAAATTCTGGATAGATTCCTTCCGGCAGATGGTATCGGATGGTGTCAAGATCGGTATATGTCATCTTTCGCATCACATTTGTTTTTCTGTCTACCACTTTTTCAGGAATATAAGTTGAGCGGTTCATCAGGTTCGGTGTTATAAAAACACGTTTACCACTAACCGTTGCAAAGCGATTTAAGGTAAGGTCGAGATCAACAATAGCAGTAGGGATTTTGTTTTTGATGTTTGTCATTTTAAAGGCAGCAACATCAAACACAGGAATGCCAGTGTTTTTTTGGACCCACTTCTTTTGATCATCATATTGATCGGTTACAATAAAATTAAGATTGCTGTTCTCATACTGAATGCCGGAATAATGTGTTTTTACTTTTGCAGTAGCATTACCCGTAAGCTGAACCATTACATCGGCCGTTCTGGACTGAACATTTTGCTCTGCTGAATAGTGAATGGTATTTACAACCTTAGCACCATTGTCAGTAATCATCAAAGCTTCCCGATCACCAGTAAAGGTTCCCATATAGCCAAAAGGATTGGTTTGACTTGTGCACTCTAACCACAATGTATCACGGCCATTGGGTACTGCTGCGATGGCATGATTAAATTGGGAGCTAGGAAAATCTTTTCTCATTCCTGCGGCACCTTCACCAGCACGGATCAGAATATAATTGGCCTTTACACCAACCTCCTTTAGCATAGCAACCATATAATTTGAAAGCGCCTTACAGTCTCCATAGCCAGTCTGATCAACCACGGAGGCCTCAAAAGGCTGAAACCCGCCTATGCCCAACTGAATGCTGACATACCTTGTCTTGTTTTGCATGTATTCGTAGAGTGCTTTTACCTTCTCCTCAGGTGTTTTAAGATTGGCGGTTAACTGTCTTATTTTTTGTTTAGTTTCTTCTGGCAGAATATTTCTGTCTTTATTTAACGTTCCAATCCATTGCCCAAATTCATCCCACGTAGTCATATTTCCAACGTAGCTATCGTATTCAAACTTTGTTGGAGCAGCAATAATTTGCGCCACAACTTCTTCTCTTTTGGAAAGCGGTTCAAATTTTATAGGTTTTAGGTTTTTAAAGTCCCAGGATGCAGTCTCTATTCCATCTTTTTTGGTGATCGTAGGATTCTCTGTTATGTTGGGTGTTTTATAGCGTGGTCTTAATGCTTCAGGATAGACTAATGCATAGGAAAAATGCTGACTGGAAACTTTTTCTTGCGATATCAAAGCGGATCCTTGAATATGAAAGAGGAACTTGTACTCAATCTCATATTCAAATTCGATGGTGTAAGGATAAGATCCCTGTGAAAGATCAATGTGCTTGATCCTGTTGTCGCTGTATAAACTGAAGCCATCATACGAACTTTGATCATAGATATCACTATTCTTTAGTCGTTTGATGGACTCTCCGCTGGCATCATAAACAGCTCCTTTAAACATCGTAACCTTACTAAGTTTATCGTAACCAATTGTTTCTTCAGCGTAGTCTTTTCCGTTTTCATTGAGTATTGTAGCGACAAAATAAACGTGAACAGTGGCCTTACTTTGCGAGAGAATGGTAAACGTCATTTGATCTTCACGGATCACAACATTTACATCTTTTTTCAATTCTTCCGGAATAACACTTACAGGATATTTCGGATCACCAGCCTTTGCATAAAGCGTAATTGTTGTGAAAATAATGACGGCTAAATTTCTCATATTATTTTTTCTTTAACACAATTTGTTCTGCCTCCTTCGCTACTACTTGATTATAAAACTCGCGTAGATTAGGATAATCTGTCTGAGCAAAGAGTGTTCGATTTATTTGAAAGCTGCTGGTTATGCTCACTATGTTTCCAGTCTGTGTAGCATTGTATAGATATTTGGCTGCATTTCCCGCTAACATAAATACTTTGCTCTGTGGCATTTCGTCAATAGCAAAGCCATCCGGTAAGGTGATACGGCAGGAATAAATTACTTCCTGAATGCTTCCATAATCCACAGGATATTCGCGAGTTTCAGAAGTAAAGGGATTCTTTTCCATTTGCGCCATAACAAATGGATTTAAATAAATCACATCTCCGGCAAGAGAGGTATGTTCGTTGATTTGCACTTCGTGAATTTCTTTTGCTGCCTTATCTATTTCTTTCATGTTCTGAAACTCACTTTTTTCCACTTGCCAATTGGCTTTGGTACCTAAAAAATCTTTCACATACTCCTCTTCTCCATCATCAAAAAAATCCTCACGCATTTCCAATGCATCATATCCCTCGTGGTTAATGTTCAGCTTGCCTTTTAACTCACCTTCAGCATTTAATGCTAAATCAGCGCTATGAACTGTTCTGGATTTGGTTTTAGTGTCAAGTGCTATCCATCCTGAATTTTTCTTTGACACAATAAGTCCTTCGCCATTCAAACAACGTTCTGGTAACACGCCTACAGGTATGTATTTTTCTGTGGCATCTAAAAATATGGGCTTACCATCCACACGGACAACACAGACTACATAATTAAGCTGTTCTTCCATCGGATAGGATTTTCGGATAAAACCATGGCTTCTGGTGCTTACTAGCACCATATCAACATCAAAGCCAGCCTTTTCAAGCATCGATGCCAGAGTTATGTTAATGTCTGCAGCAGTACCCTTTTTAGTCTCTAGAACTTTTTTAATGTTGTCTACATATTTATCTTCCTCTCCATCCCATTCTATAGTTTGTTTAACATAGGAATGAATGGCTTCAATTTTTTGCATTGGTTCGGTTTTCCCTGCAATGACCTCCTCTACTGTTTTCTTTAAGAAGTTAGAGCCCGTGACTGCTTTATAAAAACTTTCAGACTCCAGCAATTCAGTGGTAAGTTTTTCCCATGAGCCCATTATTTCCTGAGTTGGACGGCCTGGGAAATTAACATACGCTAAGGCAAAATTTATTTTGGAAACGTAGTCCTCCTCACTTGTCATGTATGGCTCCGCTTTAAAAGCGGGAACATCTTTCATTATCCAATGATGGGCTTTATCAGTGGCAATATTCTTTACTTCATAACTTGTCGGTGCTAAGTATCCTTGCATGTACTTCTCCATTTCAAAGAAATCTGGAATATTTGCCCAGTATTCGGAATGGCGAACAGGAATTTTTCGTTGAAATTGCCAGTTGGGAAAGTTAGTCCAGAAATCAGACATTATTGTGTAGGAATATTCAATAACGCTACCCTCTTTTACATTAGGGAAGGTAAATTTTTGAAGATTAACATTGCGGTTAAATTTTTCTTTAAAAATCCCGCCCTTGTCCATTTTGGTCTCAACGACTTTTCCATTTTCAAGATTATAGGTAACGGCCTTTAAGTTGGAAACTTTTTCCTCCGTAGATCCAGAGTGGTAAAGTTGAATTCCAACATCAGCCGCACTCAAACCTTCCTTTCTTAAAATCTTGATTCGCACATGGCGCTCATAGTTAAGCGTTACGTTTATGGTGCTGATAGACATATATGCTTTTCCAAAATCGGTAAGCACAACGGCTGCAGCTGAAGTATCCTTAGCATATTGAGTCATGGTTAGATCTTCCATGGGGATATCACCAAATTTAATTGGCGATTTTTGCCCAAAGACGGTAAGGGTGCACGCCATAAAGGCGAAAATCAGTAACTTATTCATGGGTTTGGTTTACGTTAATTGATTTGGCTAATAAAATAGCAAAGCAATATGTAATCTTCAAATAAAAGCAAAGCTATTTAAATTACAATGATCCTTTTCGGGAATAAGTGGTAACACTAAAGATTGCTTAATTTTGATGTTAATCTTATCCAATTGGCAAAATCTCGATCCGTTTTTTACTGTCAGAGTTGTGGCTATGAATCCGCAAAATGGCTTGGCAAATGCCCATCGTGCGAAGCGTGGAATACGTTTGCCGAGGAGGTTGTAAACAAAGAAGAGACCAACAAAAATGAATGGCGACAGGAATCATCCCGTGCAAAAAATAATAAGGCCAAAACACTGGATGAAGTCGAATCTTCTTCTGAAATCAGAATAAATGCGGGAGATGAAGAGCTTAACAGGGTGTTGGGTGGAGGTATTGTTCCGGGTTCCCTTGTGTTGATTGGTGGAGAACCTGGTATTGGTAAGTCAACACTTATGTTGCAAGTTGGTCTTCAGTTGAAAAATCAAAAAGTACTGTATGTATCAGGAGAGGAGAGCGATCAGCAAATAAAAATGCGCGCTGAGCGATTGGAAAATTCTTCGAAGAATTTTTACATTCTTACAGAGACAAATACAAAAAACATTTTCCTTTCCATAGAATCACTTCAACCCAGCCTTGTTATTATCGATTCCATACAAACACTTCACTCAGGCGTATTGGATTCGACAGCAGGAAGCATTGGACAGGTTCGACAATGTGCTGGTGAGTTGATGAAGTTTGCAAAAGAAACCAACACACCTGTTTTTTTAATCGGACATATTACAAAGGATGGTATGCTGGCGGGGCCGAAGGTATTGGAACATATGGTTGATACCGTGCTTCAATTTGAAGGAGACCGGCATTTAGCCTATCGTATTTTACGCACAACAAAGAATCGATTTGGGTCAACATCTGAGATTGGCATCTATGAAATGTTGGGCACAGGCTTGCGCGAAGTTTCGAATCCATCTGAAATTTTAATCTCACAAAAAGACGGTCATCTCAGCGGTGTTACTATTGGTGCAACTATAGAAGGTAACAGACCTCTCTTGATAGAGATCCAATCATTGGTAAGCCCGGCATCGTATGGAACACCTCAACGCACTCCAACTGGGTTCGATCAGAAACGTCTGAACATGTTGCTGGCTGTTTTAGAGAAACGCTGTGGATTTAAAATGGGAATGCAAGATGTATTTTTAAACATGGCTGGTGGAATTAAAGTAGAAGACCCGGCAATTGATCTTGCTATTTGCATATCGTTGATATCATCCATGGAAGAGATTTCAATTTCAGATAAAATTTGTTTCGCGGCTGAAGTTGGTTTGGGGGGTGAATTGCGTGCAGTGAACAGAATCGATCAACGTATCTCGGAGGCCGAAAAATTAGGCTTTCAGGAAATATACATTTCACGACACAGTCAAAAGTCGTTAGACTTGAGCAAGGCAAAAATTAAGGTAAAGACCTTTGGAAAAATTACCGAGGTGTTTCAGGATTTGTTTGGCTAATTTTAAAGGAGAACCTGATATTTTATGGAAAGCTTTTTTACAGATACTCTTGGAATTTCTTCAGCGGTTTTTAGTTATTTTTTATTGCTACTTTTGATTTTTCTCGCGCGAATAACAGATGTATCAATCAATACAATCCGTATTATTTATGTGTTAGGAGGAAGAAGAGTAACGGCAACATTATTGGGTTTCTTTGAATCGTTCATTTGGTTAATGGCCATCCGCCAGATTTTTGAACACCTGGATAATTGGATTTGCTATGTAGCCTATCCCGCTGGTTTTGCTCTTGGAATTTTTGTTGGAATGATAATTGAAGAGCGCATTGCCTACGGTAAAGTAATTGTTAGAATTATTACCAGAAGAGATGTGAAAGAATTGATTGGATATCTTAACACTATGGAAAATCGGTACACACATGTTAATGCACAAGGTCCAGATGGACATGAGAATCTAGTCTTTACAGTATTAGAGCGAGAGCGTTTGGAAGAACTGCTGAGTAAGCTGAAAGAGATTTTACCTTCCGCTTTCTACACGGTCGAGAAAGTAAATCGCGCAGCAGAGAGCGGAGCGATTGTAGAAGAGACAAACAAGTGGCGATTGATTTCCTGGTTGAGCAATATTAGAAGAGAATAACGAGCAACGAAGCATTCATTGAGAGCTTACTCAATGAATTACTTCCTAATTCGTTTTTATTATGCGAAATATTTTTTGATCCGATCCATCCGATCCAATTTGAAGTACATAAACTCCGGGCGGAACACCTCGCAAATCAAGAGTATCTTCTTTGAAATTCTTCTTTTCTAAAATTAACTGACCGTTCACCGACAATAATTTTATTGTTTTGCTTTTAGGTCCATCGCCCTCTATTTTCAAAAAATCTTTTGCAGGATTAGGATAGATATTGAGAGATAACTCTTCTTCACTAGCCCCAAGAATAATATCAAGGCCTGGGATCTCAATATCTTTGGTATAAAATAAGTAGCCTAAATCTTTTCTGAATGTCCCAGACCGGTAATGACCACGAACGACAATCGCATACGGATTGTCACGAAGTAATTCAGCAGAAGAGGTTACACTGACTACGCCCACTTTTATGTTTTGTGTGTCGTGTGTAGAATCATACGATGTAAACGAAAATAAATTTGAGTGACTTGATAACTCTGAAAAAACTTCCAATGATGTTACTTCAGAATCTTCTGCAAAAACTTTGAATGTATAGGTGTTTCCTGTCGGAATATAAATTCTGTTGTTTTCATCCAAATCACGATTGTCAGATATGGGACTACTAAAATTATCATCATCTAGAATAATTTGAAAATCACGAATAGTATAGCCAATGACATGGTTATCTTTTATTTGGTACACCTTAACAGCATAGGCATATTGACCAGCGCGGAAAAGACCTTGAAATTTTGAGTTCCAAGTAATCACTCCATTGAATTGATTAATTGAAAATGATTCAGGAAGCTTAAAATTTTGTACATCTTGGTTAATTTCCATTTTTGGAGTTGTGAGTTCATAAAGTAGTTCATAGTCATTACTATCTAATGCAGCCATTGAGTATGAAAAACCGCTTTCGGAAGTTGCACGAAAAATTGGTTCTGCACGAAAATTTGGAGACGCGTAAGCTCGATCAATGGAAGGATCAAGTGTAAAAGAAGATTCGATATAAAAGAATGTATTAACTGATTGGTCCATATTTATAATTCCTTCATTTCGGTTTGCCTCACGATAGCTAACTAAGTATCGACCGGGTGCTGTATAAACATGTTCAATAGTGTATGTTGCGCGTGCAACTCCTCGAGCAGCATCAATCAATAAATAAGTAGAACCAGGAGGATTTTTTCCTGGCCCAATTTCAGGTACTAAAACTCTGTTTGTGCCATCACCAAAATCCAATAAGTCGCCCTCCTCAAATTTTGTTCCTCCAAAAAGAACGGATGTCCCATTCGTGTTGGTATAAACAGTAATTGTAATTCTACAGGTTAGACTTGTTTTGCCGAGTTGTTTTATGCTAATGTGTCCGCCTCGTAAATGGGTTGCTGATGCAATGTTGGAGAATAACAGAATAGCCAGCACACAAAAAATTATTCTTTTCATATTACACAATTGATTGAGTTGGTTCTTAAAAAATTATTCTAAGATATTGATTTTTCTGTGTTGGGCTGAGCGGAATAATTTTTTATGAGATTTTAATAATTGACTAACACACGTTTAGTTCCTCTTAATTCATTTGTTATCCTTCTGCTAGCATTTTTAAAATATCTTCAACGTATTCACGTGTGTTGAAAAGTCGGGGTACCTTGTTTTGTCCGCCTAATTTACCTCTTCGCTTCATCCAATTGTAAAATGTTCCTTCGTCTACGCTATGAATCTTTGGAAATACAAGAGCGAGGTCATGTGCCCGCTTGGCATCATAATCTGAATTTACACTGCGAAGAGTTTCATCCAGAACCCGTGTAAATTCTTCCATGTTTTTTGGCTTCACACTGAATTCAATAATCCATTCATGTCCGCCTTTCTTTCGCGCTTCCAGATAGATGGGTGCAGCAGTAAAATTTTGGATAACGGCATCTGTATGCTCGCATGCAATGGTAATAGCCGTCTCGGCATTTTCTACAATTACTTCTTCACCAAAAGCATTAATGAAATGTTTGGTGCGTCCTGATATTTTAATTCGATACGGACTGAGAGAAGTAAATTTAATTGTATCGCCAATATTGTATCGCCACAGACCTGCATTTGTAGAAATGAGCATTACATAATTTTTCTCCAGCTCAACATCTGCAAGTCGTATGGCTTTTACATTTTCGTTTTCAACTTCTTCTGCAGGAATAAATTCATAAAAAATTCCATAATCCAGCATCAATAAAAGCTCATCGGAATCTTTCTGATCTTGAATGCCAAAAAATCCTTCACTCGCATTATAGGTTTCCCAATAGCGCATACCGTCACTTGGGATAAGCGACTTGAATACATTTCGATAAGGAGCAAATGAAACAGCTCCATGAAAAAACACTTCCAGGTTGGGCCATACTTCCAGAATATTTTTCTTTTGCTGCATATCGATAATTTTCTGCAGCAATAAGATGGTCCATGTAGGCACGCCTGCCATGTTGGTTACGTTGTCATTAATGGTTTCGCGTGCCATCTTCTCCATTTTCTCTTCCCAATTTCCCATTAGCGCAGTTTCTAAACTTGGCGTTCGGATAAGCTGAGCCCATATTGGAAGATTCTGTAAAATAACGGCTGAAACATCTCCATAATACGATGTAGCACTCGGATCAAATTCGTTTATCTGATGACTGCCACCAATCGTCAAACCCTTCCCATCAAAAATTTTTGTGTCGGGATAATTATTGACATACATCGATAATAAATCTTTGCCTCCCTTCATGTGACAATCTTCCAATGCTTCCATCGAAACAGGAATGAATTTGCTTCGTGCATTTGTTGTGCCAGATGATTTCGAAAACCATTTGACCTCGGAAGGCCAGAGAATATTTTGTTCGCCTGTCATTAAGCGTTCAATGTAGGGATACATTTTTTCGTAGGTGTGTATTGGTACCCGGTCGCGAAATTGTTCGTATGAAGTAATACTTTCGAAACCATACCGTCTTCCAAATTCTGTATAACGCGAATTCAGCACAAGCTTTTTGAAAAGCTCATCCTGAACTTCGTTGGGATATTTAATGAAGAGCTCAATCTGATGAATGCGCTGCTTCATTACCCATGTTAAAATCGAATTGATTAACCCCATTTGCAAAAACCCATATACTCAAAAATAAGAAAGTTGCTGGGATTTAAGTTGATGTGCTGATTAGTAGATGTGTCAATGTGAAAATTAAGACAGCACTTAAGTATGAGAGGTGAGATTCATTTTCAAATCTTCATTTGAAGAATTTTCAAATTATGCATCGTCTTTCCAACTGTCGTTGTTCTCCAGTGTCACTTTGGCTCTTCGCAATTCGAAATTCTGACCAAGATAAACCTTGCGCACTTGTGGGTCATTGGCAAGTTCTTCTGCTGTTCCGGCTTTAAATAATTTCCCATCGACCATAAGGTAGGCACGATCTGTAATGGATAACGTTTCGTCAACATTGTGATCGGTAATAAGAATACCAATATTCTTGCGTTTCAATTTTGAAACAATGCCTTGTATTTCTTCTACCGCTATCGGGTCTACTCCGGCAAAGGGTTCATCTAACAAAACAAAATTAGGATCAACTGCTAAAGCCCTTGCAATTTCAGTTCTTCTGCGCTCGCCTCCCGATAACGACATACCTAAATTCTTACGAACTTTCTGCAAGCTGAATTCTTCAATAAGCATATCTGTTTTTTCTTTGCGCTGCTGTTTGCCCATGTTGCGCATTTCTAAAACCGATAAAATATTTTCTTCTACTGTAAGCTTTCTAAAAACAGATGCCTCTTGTGCAAGATAGCCCACACCTTTGCGCGCTCTTTGATACATTGGTAATGCAGTGATGTCTTCATCATCTAAATAAATGTGTCCTTCATTGGGTTTGATCAAACCAACGATCATGTAAAAAGAAGTTGTTTTACCGGCTCCATTAGGTCCCAGCAATCCAACAATTTCACCCTGACCAACCTGAACCGAGACATGGTCTACCACCGTTCGTGATTTGTATTTCTTTACCAGATTTTCTGCGCGCAAAATCATTCCTATAAAAATTTAATGTCCTTCATTCGCAATTGGATAGAAGTAGTTCCATTGAATGTATTTTCTTCTACTGTAAAGACCATCCTGAAATATTCTCCTTTTGAAAGTCTGTTGTAATGCTCAATCATATCAAAACCCACTACTTGAAAAACCTGATCACTGCCCTGCTGACCACCAAGAAATTTCAAATGCCTGTCTTTAAATCCGCTTAAAGCATTGGATACAAAAACCTGATCGGCTACAAAAACCGGGCGCTGGTTTTCGGGGCCGAAGGGGGCCATCTGTTTCAACACATTCAGAAATTTTACATTGATTGAATTGAAATGGAGGGGGATATCAATATCCACTACTGGCACAAGCATATCTTCCGTTATTGTGGAAGAGACCACCTCTTCAAACTTGCGCTGAAACTCTTCAACATTTGAAAGATCAAGGGTAAGACCAGCTGCGTATTTATGTCCTCCAAATTTCTCAAGAAGATCGCTGCATTCTAATATTGCGCTGTAAAGATCAAAACCATTCACACTTCTGGCAGAGCCTGTAACTTTATTGTTTGACTCAGTAAGAATGACTGTGGGTCTATAATACTTTTCAATGCATCGTGACGCTACAATGCCTATAACACCTTTGTGCCAGGTATTCTTAAACAATACCGTTGACTTTGCAGAACGAAGTGTTTCACTTCCTTCAATCATAGCAATGGCCTCCTCGGTTATATCCGAATCAAATTGTTTTCGCACTTCATTTTTTACATTCACTTTTTCAGCGAGTGCATTTGCTTCTTCTTCTGTTTTAGCAATTAATAAATCTACTGCAGCCCTTCCGTGTGCCACACGACCAGCTGCATTGATGCGCGGTCCAAGAGTAAAAACAATACTGGAGATATCGAGATCATTGCGAATGGCGGCAATTTCTTTGAGCGCCTTTAATCCCGGCATTGGGTCTTCATTTAATTTCTTTAACCCGAAGTAAGCAAGGGTTCTGTTCTCTCCTGTTATCGGAACAATATCAGATGCAATGCTAACCGCAACAAGATCCAGATATTGGTACACATCCTTTTCATCTCTGAAACTTCGAGCATATGCCTGAATGAGTTTAAATCCTAAACCACAACCGCTAAGTTCTGTGTATGGGTATAAACAATCTTTGCGTTTTGGATCAAGTACGGCAACGGCATCTGGAATACTATCATCTGGCAAATGATGATCGCAAATGATAAAGTCAATACCTTTTCGCTTGGCAACCTGTACAAGCTCTGTTGATTTTATGCCACAATCCAGTGCAATGATGAGTGAATATTGATTTGCTTCCGCCCACTCAATTCCAGCAAGAGAAACACCGTAGCCTTCCACTTGCCGATCAGGAATATAAATTTCACAATGAGAATAAAATGATTGAAGATAGCTGATCACCAATGCAACAGAGGTAGTTCCGTCAACATCGTAATCACCGTATATGAGGATTTTCTCGTTGCTATCAATTGCTTTCTTTAGGCGCTCCACAGCCCGATCCATATCCTTCATTAAAAAAGGATCATGCAAATGGTCTAATGAAGGGCGGAAGAAATATTTAGCTTTTTCAAAATCGTTGACGCCACGCTGAATTAAAACGGTAGAGAGAGATGTATTAATATTCAGAGCATTTGAGAGCTCCTCAATTTTTTCGCGTTCCGGAATTTCCCTTATGAGCCAACGCTTTTCCATATTTTAGTTTGCTTCGAATTTAGTACTTCCTGGAAGTCCGGCAATGCCACTTTTATTTTCCAAACCGGGTTCCCCGTCTCTTCCATTTTTTCTGGATGGCCCTAATCCAGCCGAACCATGATAGCCAACTCGTCCACCGGGACCGGATAATCCCCCACTGATTTTTACTATTATCTTACTACCAATCCATTGATTAGCGGCCGGTGTCTTTTTACTATTCAATGTTAATGATCCACCATTGCCACCATTGCCACCCTGTGCAGCATTGCCTCCATTTGAACCATTTCCTCCAACACAGTGAACCGTTCCAGGACTTCCACCACCACCCATGCCTCCATTGCCTCCACGTCCTCCTCTGCCACCAGAGAGATCAACAATCAGTTGACCTTTAACTTTGATTGTTTCAAGGTACAGAAAAAGATTAACGCCATGCATTCCATCAAGGCCTTTCGATCCATCCTTTCCTGGAGAACCATGCAGACAAGGTCCTGATGGAGTAATGCCAGGTTTCCCATCTCTTCCGGGTTTTCCATTTTCGCCACGACCGTCAATCGTGCAGTGATTACCAAAGATGGCGATCTGGGCTCTCACAAAATTATCACGCTTGAGTTTATTAAGAACGAGAGTCGATGAATCCATCATAATGAGCGTATCAGCAACTAAAATATCAGATTGATCCAACACATATTTCTGCCCTGATTTAATGATAAGTTTGCTTATCCGAACCTGCGCCAGAAGAGAACTGGTTGATAGAATAAAAAGAAAGAGTAATAACAAACGGGACATATTCACAAAAATAAGGGAGGAAGGGACTTTAGAAAATTTAGTTTGTTAACTCATTAATCATGCCGTATAAAACAAAAGCCCCGCTTTTTTGCGGGGCTTTCTAAATGGCGTTAAACAAAACTACTTTGTTCCTTCTGCCGGTTTTTCATTTACTACGCCTTCCAGTACATCTTTAATATCAACACGCTGACCGTCTTTGAAAGGAACGATCCAGGCATCTTTTACGCCCATGTCGCGCATGTATTTTTTGAATACATCAGCTTCCCAATAATCGCGGAAGATACCGATTGTAATTTTTTGTGGTTCGCCATCTTTTGCTTCTCCACCAAAATTGGGATTGTTGTCAAAGTATTTAGCAAGGTCTTTGTTTTTAAAAGCGCCTACCTGTACTTTAAATACAACACCTTTTGAGAAATCCATTGTATTAACAACAGGATTCTCTTTCAATTGTGCCAGCTCTGCTTTTGCAGTAGTAAGTTGGCCACGCATTTGAGAAAGCTGATCTTCAAGCTCCGCGATCTTTGCGTTTTTATCGCTGACAGTCGACTGCATTTCAGTAACCTTAGCATTCAAGGTAGATACCGTATTATCGGCAGCTTGCTTGTCTTCTGTTAGTTGCTTTAGGTTGGTTGGGTTCTTTGAATATTCTTTTGCTTTCTTTTTCCATTCCTTCTTTTCCTTTTTAGAAAGTTGGGCAAAACTCGATGTTGATGCTGCGATCAACGCGAGGCAGAAGAATAGTATGATTCCTTTTTTCATTCTCAGGTTGGTTAAAATCATTTTAAAGGTACAAATATTTTATAAATATGTTAAGCTTGGCAAGCTTCTATAAACTGCCTACCATCTTTTCGGGCCTAACCCATTCGTCAAATTGTGCCGAAGTTAGGAGTCCAAGTTCGACTGCGGCTTCGCGCAAAGTCTTGTTTTCCTTGTGCGCCTTCTTGGCAATCTTCGCTGCATTTTCATAACCGATATGAGTATTCAAGGCTGTTACTAACATCAATGAATTCTCCATATGGAGTTTTATAATAGGAAGGTTTGGCTCAATGCCATTAGCACACTTCTCTGTAAACGAAACACAGGCATCACCAATTAGTCTTGCAGACTGTAAAACATTTGCTGCAATGACAGGCTTAAATACATTGAGTTCAAAGTGACCGTTAGATCCTCCAATGGAAACAGCAACATCGTTGCCCATCACCTGAGCGCATACCATAGTAAGTGCTTCGGGCTGCGTTGGATTTACTTTTCCGGGCATAATGGATGAACCAGGCTCGTTATCCGGAATGATGATTTCACCAATACCACATCGTGGGCCAGAGCTTAACATACGGATGTCATTTGCAATCTTCATTAATGAAACCGCTGATCTTTTCAACGCACCTGAAAGTTCAACCATGGCATCGTGAGCTGCGAGCGCTTCAAATTTATTGGGAGCTGTGATGAAAGGATATCCCGTTAGGTCAGCAATTTTTTTGGCGACTAACACGTCATAACCTTTTGGCGTATTGAGGCCTGTGCCAACGGCAGTGCCACCCAGTGCTAGTTCACGCACAACCTCCAATGCATTTCTTAGTGCACGCATGCTGTTGTCTAGCTGCTGCACGTAACCTGAAAATTCCTGACCTAATGTTAGCGGTGTTGCATCCATGAAATGGGTTCGACCGGTTTTTACTATGGTATTGAACTCTGCCGCTTTCTTGGCCAATGCATCACGTAACTTTTTCATACCAGGCAAAGTAATTTCAGCAACCTGCTTATAGGCTGCAATGTGCATGGCCGTAGGGAATGTATCGTTAGATGATTGTGATTTATTCACATCGTCATTGGGATGAAGTACTTTCTTTTCATCGGCTAACTTACCACCACTGATAACATGGGCGCGATATGCCACAACCTCGTTAACGTTCATGTTGCTCTGAGTACCCGATCCGGTTTGCCAGATTACCAAAGGGAATTCGCCATCAAGAGTACCCGTTAAAATTTCATCACACACTTTTGCAATCAGGTCTTTTTTATCGGCCTCTAATACACCAAGTTCATGATTGGCTTGTGCGGCAGCTTTCTTCAAATAAGCAAAAGCATAAATGATTTCTTTTGGCATGCTGGCCTCAGGACCAATCTTAAAATTATTGCGAGAGCGCTCGGTTTGTGCACCCCAATATTTATCGGATGGCACTTGTACTTCGCCCATGGTGTCTTTTTCAATGCGGTAGTTCATACTCTTTGTAGTTTGTGGCAAAAATAGAAAAACGTTAAAAAGAAAGATGCCCTGAAGAAGGGCATCTTGTTTATTTCTTTAGCTGAGGGAGTCAATTTCCATCGCTCTTAAAATACTTATCCTCATCATCAAGGTCTTCCTGTTCAATTGCTTTTGGCATTACGCCTACTTCGAGAATTTTGAATTCGGTACGCCTGTTCTTTTGGCGGCCATCCGGGTTATCCGTTCCATCAGGATTCGTGTTGCGTGCAATGGGTTTAGATTCTCCATATCCTTTTGCTACCAGGCGATCAGGAGAAATACCATGCTGCACTAAGTATCGCACTGCAGATTCAGCACGTCTTTGTGAAAGTTGAAGGTTGTAAGCTTCATCATCAACGCTATCGGTGTGTGAGCTTAACTCAATTTTAATTTCAGGATTATCAATAAGCTGCTGAAGTAACTTGTCCAGTTCTTTTGCAGCATCTTCCCGAATATCCGACTTGTTATAGTTGTAGTAAATGTTCTCCAGAGGGAATACTTTGTTCATCACAATTTTATCCAATACCAAAATAGTATCCAGCGTAATATTGGTGAGCAATTCTTTTAATGTAGAGGGATCAATGGCTTTTCCCTTCATAGTATAGGGTTGCCTTCTCACAAGGTATCCTTCGGATTCACCCAGCATATTATAGCTTTCATTTTCATATACCCGGAATAAAAACTTACCATCATTTCCGGTTACGAAGTCTTGCATAATCTCGCCCTTCTCATCTAACATGGTAACTTTTGTGTTCGCCAAAAGCTGAAGTTTTCCATCGTCACCAGGTGTATAAGTAATG
This sequence comes from Chryseolinea sp., assembly GCA_039930485.1. GTDB lineage: Bacteria > Bacteroidota > Bacteroidia > Cytophagales > Cyclobacteriaceae > Chryseolinea. Next base: position 39,548 of record JBDTTT010000018.1, on the reverse strand, counting down.
CCCTGCAAATAGTAGTTAATAACTTTCAGATTTGGATCTTCATTGATGAATGTGTAGATATCATCATCTCCTTTTCCGCCTTCGCGATTGGAAGTAAAGAATCCACGATCGGGTTTAAAAAGAAAAATTCCAAAGTCATCGCCAGTAGAATTAACAGGTTGCCCTAAGTTCTCGATAGATGTTTTTCCATTCGCGCGCTTTACAACAAATATATCCAAGCCTCCAAAACCCGGATGAGTATCGGAAGAAAAATAAAGCTTAGCATCTTCTGCAACATAGGGGAACGACTCGTCTCCAGGAGTATTGATTTCCGGCCCGAGGTTTTTAACTTTTGAGAATCGGCCGCGAGTATCCATTTGAGCAGAGTAAATATCAGTGCCACCATATCCGCCTTTTCTGTTTGAAGCAAAATAAAGTGTCCTTCCATCCTGACTAAATGCAGGAGATGAATCCCAACTTCTGTTCATAGCTTCCGGGTCGAGCGGGCCTTTTATTACGGTGTTGATATTGATTGGAATGGGTTCTGTCCATTCGTTGTTGCGAAAACGCGCAATGTATAAATCAACATCAAAGTCAAGACCTTTTTTCTTTTCTGTGTTTCCTTTGGCGAATACCATGGTCTTGCCATCGGGAGTGAATGTAATGCAACCTTCATTTCGTATTTCATCATTGATGATAGCTGGAAGCTTGGCGATGGTCGCTACGTCTACATTAGCTCCTCGAGAATTTGCTTTATAGAGATCGCTATATGGCGTACCAGTGGCTTCATAAATCCGGCTGTTCGATCTGGAGGAAGTAAAATATAATTCATTATTGAGAAACACTGGAGAATATTCACTGAATGTCGTATTAATTGACTCCAGGTTCTTCACCTTATAATAGCTTGGCTTTTCATTCAACTTGGTGATGTAATCAATGCCATTGATAGCAGCACGTGATCGGTCTTTCAATCCATTGATGGGAGTGTTGGCCGCCAATTCTTCAAGCTCTCTTTTTGCTTCTTCGTATTTGCCATTTGCTTTAAGAGATTCGGCATAGTAAAACTGGATGGAGTCTTTGTTAATGCCACGTCCCCCCGCCTTTGCATAGTAAGCCTCGGCTTCTTTTGTTCGGTTCGATAGACGATACGATTCGGCAATAAAATAATTGGAACGAGCGGAGGTATTGGTATTGCTACTATTGGCTAGTTTCTTAAACTGGTCGATAGAGTTTTGATACTTGCCAGAATTAAATGCCTTAATCGCTTTTTTCTCTGCGCTGCACGAGGCAAGCAAAATCACGATAATCAACAAAGAAAAATTTTTTCCGCTCATAACGTTTTTAAATGTTGCTAAAGCTACAAAATTATGTTGTTCAATGCGCCACCACTTCATGGGGTAAATACCGTTTCAGCCAAGACGCTTTTGCCGGTATATGCCATGCCGTATCCAGTTGACTTTTTTCTGCTATCAAATTGTGGAATACCAATGTCTCAGCATTCCAATCACCATTTGATAAACTGTTTTTCAATGTGCTGATGTTTAGTGTGAGAATATCGTCTCCATTTTTAAAAGCTACCTCACTTCGATCAAAGAAATCAACCTGCAATGCATGACCGACTTCTTTTAATATCCTTACTGAACTATCAATCGAGCAACCACTTGCTGCATTGATGCCTTCATTTGCTGCGAGGATAACAAATCGATCGAAACGAATGTCAAAGGAAGCTTGCATGGGCTGTCCATGAACCACCCAGTTTTCTGTAAACGCTTTTAAGGTTTCGGATAGTATAGCAACAGACTTTGAATCTAATTTTTTATTGGCCTGGTAGATCCAGATTCTGGCGTATTCTGGCAATGATTGAAATGGAACAAACATATTTAGTTCTTTATGACTTGGTCTCACACGGAGCCAAGCGAAGCATGTATCAAATTAAACCTTGCGCTTCGGCAATAAGTTCTGCCAGATCCTTAACATTTACCTGTCCTTCGCGCTCTTTGTTTTTTACTCCATCACTCATCATGGTCATACAAAATGGACAGGCAACAGCAATAGTGGTTGCTCCGGTTGCAAGAGCCTCTTCTGCACGTTCGATGTTGATGTCTTTACTGCCCTTCTCCGGTTCTTTGAACATTTGGGCACCACCCGCTCCACAACATAATCCTGTTGTTTTGCAGCGTTTCATTTCAACCAAATCAGCATCCAGTTTTTCAAGAACAGCTCTTGGGGCCTCGTAAATATTATTTGCTCGTCCTAAGTAGCAAGAGTCGTGATAGGTAATTTTTTTTCCTTTGAATGAGCCACCTTCTTTCAAAACAATTTTCCCATCACTGATGAGTTGTTGTAAAAAGGTAGAGTGATGAATCACTTCATAATTTCCACCCAACTCCGGGTATTCATTTTTGATGGTATTAAAACAATGCGGACAAGTGGTAATAATTTTTTTGACTCCATAACCATTCATCACCTGAATGTTGCTCATCGCCTGCATCTGAAAAAGAAATTCATTGCCTGCTCTCCGGGCCGGATCACCGGTACAAGTTTCTTCTGTTCCAAGCACGGCAAACTTTGTCCCGACTGCTTTCAGGATTTTTACAAAAGCTTTCGTTACACGCTTAGCGCGATCGTCAAACGAACCGGCACAGCCTACCCAAAACAATACTTCGGGTGTTTCGCCTTTTGATGTAAGCTCGGCCAGGGTTGGGACATTCATAAAGGACTATTTAAGATTTACGATTTGTGAAGTATAATTTAAAAATGATGTAATAATGCTTCCCTCAATTTAATTGAGGCAATTCAATCTTTTAATTTACTTAGAAGAATCACTTGCCCAGTTAAACCGATCAGCCGGAGAAAATTTCCACGGAGCAAAACTGGTTTCAATATTTTGAAACATGCTGTTCCATTGTGCAGGTGAACCAGATTCTTCCATCGCTACATATCGTCTCAACTCGACAATAATTTCCAAAGGATTAATCATTATCGGACAAGCTTCAACGCACGCGTTACAACTTGTGCATGCATTGATCTCTTCCTTGCTAATGTAATCTCCAAGTAAAGATTTGCCATCGGTTAAACCAGGTCCTCCAATCGCAATACTGTTTCCAATTTCTTCCATACGATCACGCGTATCCATCATGATCTTGCGAGGGGAAAGTTTTTTTCCTGTAAGGTTAGCTGGACACTCAGAAGTGCATCTTCCGCACTCCGTACATGAATAGGCTGCAAGCAAATTATTCCAGGAAAGATCGTTTACATCTTTGGCACCAAAGCGACCTGGCTCTCCTACAGGAGCTGCAGTTGCATCAGCAAGTCCAAGCATCGACTTGACTTCGTTGGTTACAACAGGCATGTTGTTGATGTGCCCCTTCACTTCCAACTTGGCATAATATGTATTTAGAAATGCCATGAAAATATGGAGGTGCTTGGAGTAGGTTATGTAAATAGAAAAACCAAGAATACCGATGATGTGAAACCACCAAGCAAGTCGCTCGATGATGACTAGAGTTGAAGTGCTAAGATTTTCAAATAGGGGAATAAGATTCGAACTAAAGAATAAGGATCCGGTTGCTGCATAATGTTCATCGCGGCCTTGTAGAATTTGATCAGATGCATTCATGATCATGATGGCGCACATCAAAATAATTTCAGTAGTCAAAATAAGATTTGCATCTAGTCTTGGCCACGAAGTCATCTCTGCAGACCAGAATCGTTTTAGTCGCAATACATTTCTTCGGATCAACATCACGACACAGGCTAACAAAACGGCAATGGCTAGAAATTCGAAGATGTTCATCAATACATTATAGAATTCTCCAAGGTATGGAGAAAAAATCCGGTGTGTTCCTGCGACTCCATCGATCACAAACTCCAGTACCTCGAGATTGATAACTAAGAATCCAACATAAATAAAAAGGTGAAGGATGGCAGGAATAAATCGCTTGAACATTTTCTTTTGCCCGAACGCTACCATCGTCATATTTTGAAGGCGCTCTGACTTACTACCATTAATGGTATTGGCTTTTCCAAGATTAATATTCGCGCGAATGCGCACTACACGCTTTCGAATGAAAAAGGTGGCAACGCCCAGGGTAATAAGAAAGAGTAATTGCTGAATCATAGTATTTCGAATCGCTAAAACTACATCATATTTAAAAACTAATAAATCTGCGCGCAGTTTTGCATGGCATATAAATTTACATACTTTTGTGCCTCATTTTTCGGTGATGTAGCTCAGTTGGTAGAGCAAAGGACTGAAAATCCTTGTGTCGGGGGTTCAATTCCCTCCATCACCACTTAAAAGCCTCCCTTGTTGGAAGTTTTTTTGTGCCCTTTTAAATTGACTTTTTAACAAGTCTTAGGAGAACAAGGATTTTCAACCCTTATAATCTTTTCAAGTCGATTTATTTTGTGGTCGTATCCGTAGACCAAAAACAGCATAAAAAAACTCCTTCTAGCTAGAAGGAGTTTTTTATGTATCGATTGTAAGGTATCTACTTGTAGTGCTTCAGCATTACAATTTCCTCGCGCTTCAAAAAGCGCCACTGTCCGCGACTTAAATCTTTTTTATCGAGGCCTGCATAAACAGAACGATCGAGTTTCACTACTTCATATTGAAGCGATTCAAAAATTCTGCGCACTACACGATTCCACCCAATATGCAATTCAATGCCAACCGTTTTTTTATCTTCTGATATGATAGCAAGATCATCTACCATTGCGCGACCTTCTTCAAGGCGCACGCCTTCTAAGATAGTTTGGAAGTCTGCCTTAGTAAGAGGGCGATCAAGCTCTGCTTTATAAATTTTCTTTGCCTTGTATGAAGGGTGCATCAGCTTATCGGCCAAGTCGCCATCATTTGTTAATAACAATAAGCCAGTTGTATTTCTGTCTAATCTACCTACAGGATATACACGTTCTTTCACTGAGCTACCTAAAATGTGCATCACTGTATTTCGCTCTTGAGGATCAGCCGTAGTGGTTAGAAACCCTTTCGGTTTATTCATCAGGATATAAACAGGCTTTTCTGCAGTAAGCACTTTGTTCTCGTGGCGAACTTCATCTGTCAGATTTACTTTGTAGCCTAGCTCGGTAATGGTTGTTCCATTTACAGAAATCAATCCCATTGCTATCAGGTTATCTGCTTCTCTTCTGGAGCAAACGCCACTGTTTGAAATAAATCGGTTCAACCTGATTTTGCCATCGCCAGGTGTTGATGTTTCGGGATTGTCTAACCTACCTTTATCGGTTCTGTCTGATTTAAAAACTTTTTCCTTACGGAAGAATCCAGTCTTGCCCTCAGCGTTTTCTTCTCTTCTCTTATAGGTTCGCTTAACCGGTTCGTCTTTTTGAAAGGAAGAACCTCCTACACGTTTCTTTGGATAAGAAGGTGCGTCTTTATCAAAACGCGGTTTACGCGAATCCAATTTGCTGAAAGATTTTTTATCGGAAGGTGAGCTCTTATCAAATGCCGGCTTACGAGAATCAAATTTCTTAAATGGTTTCTCGAACGATGAATCACCACCTTTCTTTGCAAAACCCGAACCTCCTCTGCTACCTTTTTGAGGAGTCTCAAACTCGCCTTTTTCGTAGTCGGGTTTGCGTGTGTCGTATTTAGGATCGAATCGCTTAAATGCTTTTTCGCTTTTGCTTAAATATTTTCCATCGCCACTTTTTTCAGTCCTCTTAAAAGGTTTGTCACTATCAGATGATGGTGGTGAGAATGCCTTCTTTGTTCCAAAAGATGGTTTACCATACGTTGGCTTTTCGGAAGAATCTTTTATGTCGAATTTCTTATATGGTCCAGACGAAGATGAGCGTGGACCTCCGGAAGATTTTTTATCTCTGCTGAATGAGCTATCTCCACCAGGTTTTCCAAAGGATTTACCTCCTGACTTACTTGATTTTTTGAAGGGCTTGTCTGCGGATCTTTTTCCACCCGATCTTCCGGCTGAATCTGGACGTGATGTTGACGTTCTGCGTCCTTTTGATGGACCGGTTGAATTAGATCTGGGCATCTGTATCTTTTAATTCGGGATTCTCCCCGATCGTATTGATCTCTCCTGTAAAGTCTTTCGGAGTTGGAAGCTCCATTAAATCGTTAATACCAAAATACTCCATGAACTTTGGAGTAGTACCATATAACATTGGTCGACCGATAGTTTCTGCCTTACCAGTAATCTCTATCAATCCTTTATCTACTAATTTTTGAACAGCATAATCGCAGTTTACACCGCGGATGTTTTCAATTTCTGTTTTGGAGATCGGTTGTTTGTATGCAATAATTGAAAGTGTTTCCATAGCTGAAGTCGACAACCGCTTTTTCGATTGTTGCTTCAACATAATACCAATGCTGGCTTGGTAAGCCGGCTTGGTTAAAAACTGATAGCCACCCGCAGTTTTAAACAATTGGAAGGCGAACTCTTCACCTACAAATTTTTCTTCTAAGCGTTGAATGGCACCGGTGATATCTTCTTCCGGAACATCAGCATTAAACATTTCTGATAAGCAGGATTTGATATCAGTTGTTTTGATCGGACTAGGCGAGCAAAAGATAAGGGCTTCAATATGGTTTTGTAAGAAATCCAAGATGATGATAATTATAGGTGAAGGAAGATAAGCAATCGCGTCTCAACGAACTAGTGCAAGCAGGATATTATCCTTAATCTTTCTGCATCATTTTCGCTTCGATTGATTGAGTGGTGTGAGGCACAGCAATCAATCTGTCTTTCGGAATTAATTTCCCAGTTACAGAGCAAATGCCATAAGTACCGTTCTTAATTCGGATCAGTGCGTTCTCTAAGTTTTGAATAAATTTCTGTTGACGGCCTGCTAATTGACTTAAGTTTTCTTTCTCAGCTGTTTCAGCACCATCTTCTAATACCTTGGTGTTTCCACCAGATGTCGCGTCAGTTCCCTCATCATTGGCACGGTTGAGTGTATCTTTTAGAATATGATACTCTTCGCGAGCCTTGGCTAATTTTCCGTTGATTAATAATTCGAATTCTTTCAACTCATTTTCAGAGTAACGTGTTCTTTCATCTTTTGAAGAAGGAGCATTTACTTGTTTGTGAGCTATCGGACGCTGGTTGAGGATTGGAAAAATGTTTAATTGAGGAGGCGCTGGTTTCTTAACTACAGGCGCAGCTACTTTAGCTACCACTTCTTTTTCTACTTTCTTCACTACTGGCTTTTCTATTTTTTTCGGTGCAATTGCTTTCTTGGGAGCCGCTATTTTTTTAGGAGCTGCTTTTTTTGCTACTACTTTTTTAACAACCACCTTCTTTGCTACTGGTTTTTTGGGAGCAGGCTTCTTGGCGGCTTTCTTAGGTGCTACCTTTTTAGCAGTTGTTTTCTTTGCTTTGACAGGAGCCTTCTTTGCTTTCGCAACCACTTTCTTTGAACTTGCCTTTTTATTCTTAGCCATAGTAGTTTCTGTGTTTGATAAAAGATGCGCAAAATTATGCGCTAGCCCACGAAAACAAAAAATATTACTGAATTAATTCCCGAAGGCCCGTTCTAACCATATTTGCCTAATTTTAAAGTCAACGAGTTAGCTAAATGAAGATTTTTTTGCTCCTGGCAGTCATGCGATTTGTTTTTACCTGCTCGGAGGAGGAATCAATTTAGTGTCGGAATGGAATCATTTATTTAAAAGACTGAGGGTTGAGATGAGGACAGTGATTGTTTAAAATCGTTTCTTTCTGTAAAAAAAAATCCCTTACTTATCCCCGAGAAAGAGAACATGGAGATCAGAATCAAAGAAGAAGGTAACTTTAAGTATGTCGATGAAGGGCAAGGCAGGGTGCTGTTGTTGCTGCATGGTTTGTTTGGTGCGTTAAGTAATTGGGAAGGGGTGGTCAGTCGCTTCTCTAAGAACTTTCGAGTAATTATACCCATGCTTCCAATTTATGAGATGCCTATTCGTGAGGCAGGTTTAGAAGGTCTACGAAAGTTTGTAGAAGATTTTGTGGCTCAGAAAAAACTGGAGGACATGATTATCATGGGAAATAGCTTGGGCGGACACATCGCTTTGATTTACACCCTTAAAAATCCGGACAAAGTAAAGAAGCTTATTCTTACTGGAAGCTCTGGGTTATTTGAAGATTCTATGGGAGGATCCTATCCAAAGCGAGGCAACTATGAATATATTCGCGAACGCGTATCATACACATTCTATGATCCGAACGTTGCAACAAAAGAATTGATTGATGAAGTTTTCGAAATAACGAATAGTATTCCAAAGTGCCTTCGTATTGTGGCTATTGCAAAGTCAGCGCAACGCCACAATATGGCCGATGAGATACCAAACATCACCGCGCCTACATTATTGGTTTGGGGATTGAACGATACCATTACACCTCCTTTGGTGGCACATGAATTTAATCGGCTCATTCCAAACTCAGAATTAAAATTTATTGATAAGTGCTGCCATGCACCCATGATGGAGCACCCAGAAAAATTTAATGAACTTGTAGAAGATTTTCTGGTTATTTAATAAAGCAACAGCGTGATAGCAGAAGACTTAATTAACCACATGATTCCCCCACTAAAGGGAACTGACGATGCGCACAAAGCGATTGTCTGGATGGAAGAATTTCGCTGCAGCTACATGCCCGTTGTTCAAGATGATAAGTTACTTGGATTTATTTCGGAAGAAATCATTCTTGAGACGAATGACATTGAGCAATTGGTAAAAGATTTTAATCTGGTAGGCTTAAACTGCTATGTTCATTTGGACACACACTTTTACGACATACTGAAGGTAGCGGCTGATCATAAGCTTCAAATGGTTGCTGTGCTGAATGAAGATCAAACTTATGCGGGTATAATTACAGTTCAGGACACTCTTACATCGTTCGCTCAAACGGCAGCTGTTCAATTACCAGGAGGTATTTTAGTGTTGTCAATGAATCATGTTGATTATTCACTAGCAGAAATAGCGCGTTTGGTGGAGGAGAATCATGCTAAAATTTTAAGCAGTATTGTAAAAGAAGACCCCCTTGACACGGCCAAACTAAGGTTAACATTGAAGATTAATCAGGTTGATCTTTCGCGTGTTGTGGCGACATTGGAACGATTCAACTATAGGGTAATCGGTCGATATCAAGAGACCAAACCCAGAGGAGATGAGCAAGATCGCATCGATATGTTGCTCCGCTATCTCGATATTTAATTAACATCCTTTCATTGTGCTTTGGCACTTCCCCCCTATCTTTAATCGTCATCAGACTGAAATAAAAGCCAAACGAATTCTGAATGAAAGTAGCTGTACACGGTAAAGAGTTTAAGCGTCAGTCTGCGGCATTCATTGCTCATATATTTGAAATCCTTACGCGACAGAAAGCTGAAATCATAGTTTCATCTGGCTTTAGTAAGTTTCTTAAAAGTCCGCTATTCAAAAAAATAAAATTCAAAACCTACGAGCCAGGCCATGCTTTTAAAGATGTTGGTCTGTTCATTAGCATTGGGGGCGATGGTACCTTATTGGAATCCATTACACACATAGGATTATTTCAAACGCCTATTCTGGGTATAAATACAGGCAGGCTTGGATTCTTGGCCACGATAAGTCAGGAAGAAACCGACCGGGTTTTGGAAAATGTTTTTGATGGCAACTACTCATTGGATAAACGAGCGGTGCTCAGACTTCAGTCGAACAAAGAAATTTTTGCCAAACTGAATTTCGCGCTTAATGACTTTACAGTGATGAAGAAGGATACATCTTCAATGATCACCATCCATACATTCATAGACGGAGAATTTCTAAATTCCTATTGGGCTGATGGAATTATTGTATCAACTCCAACAGGCTCCACGGGCTACTCATTAAGCTGTGGAGGCCCTTTGATTTTTCCTCGTTCTGGAAATTTTGTGATCACTCCAGTGAGTCCTCATACACTAACGGTACGTCCAATTGTTGTATCCGATAGTTCTGAAATTACTTTCCAAATTGAAGGAAGAAGTAAGCGATTCCTGGTTTCACTCGATTCCAGAATTGCTTCTGTTGATTCAACCATAAAATTAAAAGTGACAAAAGCCGATTTTAAGGTGAATCTGATTCAATTAGAAGATCATCATTATTTCAAGACTTTGCGTCAAAAGTTGAATTGGGGCTTGGACATACGTAATTGATTTTTAGTACATTTGTAGTTCACTGATTTTTAACTACTTATTTCTATTGAAATGAGAAAGACTCTGTACCTCTTCCTGGCCCTTGTTATTTTATTAACGGCCAATGATTCATTTGCCCAAATGAATCGCAAAAGCATAAAGAAAAATAACAGGCGGATTTCCAGCTATCGGGGAAGAAAGCAAGGCTTTAGCCCAAGCAACAGATACAATGCAGTAGGAATTTCTCTTAACGCCCTAAATTATTATGGTGACTTATCACCAAAATCCGGAATCTTTAGCACGGATCTAAAATTCACGAGACCAGCGGTTGGAATTTCCTTTGCTCATAGGTTTGGACCAAGATATACCTTAACGGCAGCCTTTATGTATGGAACTATTAAAGGTTCTGATGCAGAATCAGCCAAAGCAGGTGACGCTGAGAGTGGGGTTTTCAGGTCAGTTAGGAATCTGTCTTTTCGAAATCGAATCAAAGAATTATCAGTTGTGGCAAGTTTTGACCTTTTCGAAAACATGTCAACTTATATTAGTCGGGTAAAATGGACACCCTATATATATGCAGGGGTTGCTGGTTTTCTTCATAATCCACAAGCACAAATACCTGATTTTGCAGTAGATGGTGTTACTCCGTTGCCTGGTGCAGGCAAATGGGTAAACCTTCGCGATTATGGCACAGAAGGTCAGAAGGCAGACCTACAACCAGGTGATGCTAACTATGGAATTAAAGAATATAAATTGTTACAAATTGCTATACCAGGAGGAATTGGTGTGCGTTTTAGGATAAACGAGGTGATAGATGTAGCAGCTGAGTTTGGATTCAGATACACTTTCACTGATTATTTAGATGATGTAAGCAAGAACTATGTTGACCTTAATACATTTAATGGCGACTTGGTTGCAGAGGCTTTATCTTATAGAAGCAATGAGGTAGCAATGGATAAAGCTACCCACCCTGTTAGTATGAATAACGGTGACACTTATTTTGTTGTACCTGGTTATGGACATGTTAATGGTCCAAGTCAGAATCCAAATTTTGATCCGTTCAATAAACGTGGTGAAAGCAAAGATAAAGACGTTTATATGGTGACAACTTTTAAGGTTACATACATCTTAGGTAAAACATTTCATAGGGCTAAGTTCAGATAATGACTTTCTCATCCTTAAAAAAAGTAGTTCTCATTCTTTTTTGTGGTTTGATCTTTCAAGAAGTTCAAGCCCAGCGTTCTGAGGTGGGTTTTGGCTTAGGCACATTTACCTATACAGGCGATCTAGTCCGAAATTATAATTTCAGATTTTCAAAGCCAGCGGCTACAGTTTTTTATCGTGCAAACATTAATCGTGTAGTAAGCTTTAGAACATCCATTACTGCTGGAAAAATTGGCGCTTCTGAGAAACCAATCGATCCATTTGCTGCTCAGCGAAACGCATCTTTCAACTTGTTTTTGCTCGAGGCCTCTGGTGTAGCGGAGTATCATTTTTTAAACTGGCGCGAAACCAAACGTTTTGTTCGATTTACCCCATATGCTTTTGCAGGCCTAGGTCTGTTTGGCTTTTCGGGGAATATTCAGAAAACAAAAGAGTACAGTAACGTCCAATTTGCGGTTCCCTTTGGTGTCGGTCTAAAGTATGTATACAATCCAAAATGGTACTTCTCTTTAGAGGCTGGTGTTCGGAAAACCTTTTTCGACTATCTGGATAATGTTTCAGAAGGCGATATCTCCAGCAAGAATTACCAATCGGGGAATCCTAATGACAATGACTCTTACTACTTTGTTGGCATTACTGTTACTCGCGCATTTTATGATATTCCCTGCCCGAAAAATCCCTATAAGTAACCCGATTTTTTATCCACAGTGCTATTCATTATTAACCCACACTTTTTGCTAGTTTTGCACCCCTGTGGCCTCTTTAAAGGAACATATTGACCCCCAAAATTTACCACGACATATTGCCGTTATCATGGATGGTAATGGGCGATGGGCAAAAAAGAAAGGAGCGTTACGCATTTTTGGTCATCGCAATGCCATACAAGCTGTAAAAGATGTTACTGAAGGCTGTGCGGAATTGGGTGTAGAATATTTAACGCTTTATGCTTTTTCAACAGAGAATTGGGGAAGACCAAAAGAGGAGGTTGATGGGCTGATGGAGTTGCTCGTGAACACAATCAAAAGCGAAATCAAAACTCTTATGGACAATCAAGTAAAGCTGATTACCATTGGAGATACGACTCACCTGCCTTCAAATTGTCAAGACAATTTGAAGTGGGCCATGAACGAAACAAAAACAAATAAAAGACTAGTGCTAACATTGGCGCTAAGCTATAGTGGACGCTGGGAAATTGCACAAGCTGCAAAGAAGCTTGCGCTGGATGTCAAAAGTGGTAAGGTTCAGGAAGAGGCTATAAATGAGAGCTTGTTTGAAAACTATTTGCAGACTTCAGGCATCCCAGATCCAGGATTGTTGATCAGGACCAGTGGAGAATTGCGAATTAGTAACTTTTTGCTTTGGCAGATTGCCTATACGGAGTTATTTATAACCCCTACACTCTGGCCCGATTTCAGGAAGGAACATTTATATGAAGCGATTTGGTCATATCAACAGCGCGAACGCAGATTTGGAAAAACAAGTGAACAATTGAACCCGGTAAGTTGATGAGAAGAGTTTTATTCATAGTTATTCTCCTGTGTATTTCATTAAGTGGTTGGTCACAGTTTAGAAGAAATCGTGATCGGGCAACTGGAGACAATTCGCTTAACTATGCGAAGCCAGCAGAATATTATATTGCTGGTATTGAGGTTACCGGTTTGAACGTCCTGGATAAAAATGCAATGGTATCGTTAACAGGTCTAAAGGTTGGCGACAAAATCAAAATACCTGGAGATGCGATTTCAAATGCGATCCGAAGTCTCTGGAAACACGGATTAGTTGGTGATGCAACTATAAGCGTTAGCAAGATTGAAGGAGAAAGTGTTTTCCTAACTATTTTACTTTCTGAGCGACCTCGCCTTACAGGATTTTATTTTACGGGAATAGGGAAATCCCAGGAGACAAGTCTGAAAGAAGACTTAAAACTGATTCGGGGAAAAATTGTGAATGATGCATTAGTGCGGAACACTGAACTTGCTGTTAAAAAACATTTCGAGAAGAAAGGATTTCTTAACACCGAAGTAAAAATCACACAGGACCGTGACAGTATTAATCAGGATGGAATAAAATTAAAAATTGCCGTTAACCCAAAATCGAAAGTTAAGATTAACCAAATCACTTTTAATGGGAGCAAAGCCATTCCTCCGTCCAAGCTTAAATCGAAAATGAAAAAAACGCATGAGCGACCTCGCTTTGTGTTGCACAGAACCATTATGAAATATGTGTTTTCATTTAATCCAAAAGAATACTTTGATTCAAGTTACACAGTAGGCTGGCCTCAGGTGGTAGAGTTTTTACACGATAACGTAAAGCCTAATGTTTTTGGAGGATCAAAGTTCATCAAAGCAGAATACGAAGCTGATAAGCAGAAGGTCATCGAATATTATAATGCTAAAGGGTACCGCGATGCTGCCATAGTTTCAGATTCTATTTACGCCTTCAACGATCAAATGATCAACATTGATTTTAAAATTGATGAAGGCCCTAAATACTATTTCCGTAACATCATTTGGACTGGTAACTTTATCTATTCGGATAAACAACTCAATTCGGTTTTAGGCATTAGCAAGGGAGACGTTTACAATAAGGAGCAGATTGACAAAAAACTTTCTTTCAACCCGAAAGGACTTGATATAAGTGGTCTTTACATGGACGATGGCTACCTTTTCTTTCGCATCAATCCTATTGAAGTTGCAGTAACAGGCGATTCAATTGATGTAGAGATGCGAATTTTTGAGGGCGAACAGGCTACTATCGATGAGGTTACTATAACAGGAAATGATCGAACGAGCGACCATGTAATACGAAGAGAGCTCAGCACCATCCCAGGTCAGAAATTCAGAAGATCAGACATCATTAGAACCCAACAGAAACTTGGACAACTTGGTTATTTTGCTCCCGATAAAGTAGGTCAAAGCCTACAACCAAATCCGGCAAAGGGTACGGTTGACATTGAGTGGCAGGTTGAAGAACAATCGAACGATCAGGTTGAGCTTTCCGGTGGATGGGGAGGATACTATGGTTTCGTAGGAACATTAGGTCTTACCTTTAATAACTTCTCAGTAAGAAACATTCCGCATTTTGAAAAGTGGAAACCCTTACCTGTTGGTGATGGACAACGCCTGTCGCTTCGCATGCAGGCAAATGGAAAATCTTTTCAGAGTTATAGCTTCTCGTTTACAGAGCCTTGGTTTGGAGGGAGAAAGCCTCATTCTCTAAGTGTAAGCTATGTTCGATCGCTGTCTCGATACACAAGCGCCACCTCAACGACCTATAATGATTTAAACTCTGGCTTAACCGCAGACAACTTTACGGTTGGTCTGGGTCGTTTACTGGAATGGCCTGATAATTACTTCACACTTACGAACTCACTGTCATACGAGATATATTCAATAACGAATCTGACTAATTACCAAAGTCAAATAGGATGTAGTACATGTAAATCGCGTGCTATTACATTTAACACAACATTATCAAGGAATAGCATTGATAACCAGATGTATCCAACGCAAGGTTCTACCATCTCACTCAGTTTAACCCTTACTCCTCCTTACTCTGCCTTTAACAACCTCGACTATGAAAATGCATCTCTTGAAGACATGAACAAATGGCAAGAGTATCATAAGTGGATGTTTGATTCTAAATACTATCTGGCTTTAGATAGCAAAAAGAAGTTAGTGTTAGAGGCCAAGGCGCATTTTGGATTTATAGGAACCTACAACAAGGACATTCCACAAGGGCCTTTCCAGCGCTTCGTTATGGGTGGTAGCGGATTGGCTGGAGGATTCAATTCTTTTGTTTTAGGAAAAGACATCATTGGTTTGCGAGGGTATGCCGATAACTCAATTACTCCTCCGGCATATCAGCCTGGAAATGGTCAACAGCAGCTGGGTGGTGTAGTATATGAAAAGATTGGCCTTGAACTTAGGTATCCTGTTTCTACCGGGAATGCTGCAACTATTTATGGCCTTGTATTTACCGAAGCTGGAAATAACTGGGGAAATAATAGCGACTTTAATCCGTTTAAGGTTTATCGATCGGCTGGTTTTGGTGCCCGTATCTTTATGCCTGCGTTTGGTTTAATTGGACTAAACTGGGCATATGGTTTTGACACCGTACCTTTGAATGGCAGAGGCTCCATCAGCGGATCGCAATTCCACTTTACAATTGGTCAGCAAATCAGATAATATGAGGGTTTGTTTAATTACATTTTTTTTTCTCATTTTCGGCCTGAATTTTGTCAACGCTCAGAGGTTCGGATACATTGATACCGATTTTATCCTGAAGAAAATGCCAGACTATAATAAGGCACAGGATGAAATAAGTCAATTGTCAGAAGCCTGGGAGAAGGAAATTCAAGGAATGGCAAAGAAGATTGAAGCTCAGTACAGTTCGCTTCAGGCTGAGCAAGTGTTGCTAACGGAAGCCATGCGCAAAGAACGCACGGAAGCCATTCAAAAAAAGGAAGCAGAGTTAAAGGAATATCAGAAGAAAGTATTTGGGTTTGGCGGTTTGTTTTTTCTAAAGAAACAGGAGCTGATCAAGCCCATACAAGATAAAGTTTGGGATGCAGTGGATAAGGTAGCGAAGCAAAACAACCTTGCCATTGTATTTGATAAAGCGGGAGAGTTGGTAATGATCTACACCGACCCACGCTTTGATTACACCGACTTTGTTTTAGACGAACTCGGGCTTGGCGATCCGAATGATAAGGTTAAAAACTAAATTGATTTAAATAAATAGTGATGAGAAAACTTGTATTACTAGCTGTGTTCGGATTAATAACATTCGCTTCACAAGCCCAAACGGCAACGAAAGTAGGATATGCTGATGTAGATTATATATTTAGCCAAATGCCGGAGGCCAAACAAATTGACGCTGAATTGAAGTCTTTACAGTCTCAGCTTAAAAATCAAATTGATGCTAAAGTTCAAAAGTTTCAGACGGAGCTGAAGCAATATCAGGAACAAGGACAAACCATGATTGATGCTGTTCGTCAAAACACCGAACGTGAATTAACCCAACAGCAACAAAACATTGAGAAGCTTCAACAAGATGCTCAAACCACTATTCAAAATAAACAGACTCAGATGATGACTCCTGTTTACGATAAGGTTGGTAAAGCCATTGAAGCAGTAGCAAAAGAAAATGGTTTCTCATTTATCCTTAATCAACAAATTGGTGGATTGGATGTCATTCTTTACGGTGATGAGAAAATGGATATTTCTGATCTGGTTCTAAAACATATGGGTGTAACAGTAACTGTAAAACCAGCTGTAATAACTACTCCTAAGTAGTTTTAAACAGACTCAAAAAAAGCCTCATGCGAATGAGGCTTTTTTTATTACAGCTGGTTTTTACAGCTTAATAGCATGCCTTCTAAGTTCGGTTTTCATAATCTAGTTATCATAATCCTGCTAATCCTAAAATTCTATTAATTCTGGTATATTTTTGAAATATGGTTAACCCTCCCTTTTTAAAGTCTGGTGATAAAATAGGAATAGTAGCGCCAGGTCGAAAAGTAAAACCCAGCGATATTGAAGCTTCTATCAATTTCTTTGAAGCATGGGGGCTTCAGGTTGTGTTAGCGAAAAACGTATACAGCAATGATCATTCTTACTTAGCTGGAACTGATTCCCAACGCCTTTCTGATTTTCAATCAATGATGGATGACTCTTCTATTCGTTCCATCATTTGCGCACGAGGAGGCTATGGATCAACTCGAATCTTGGATCAACTTGATTTTACCTCTTTTCTTAAAAGCCCAAAGTGGGTTGTTGGTTTTAGCGACATTACTGCATTTCATTTAAAGCTTTCCAAAATTAATGTAGCGAGCATTCATGGTACCATGCCCATCTTGTTTTCAAAAAAACAGGCAATAGATTCAGTAGAGAGTTTACAAAGATTACTGTTTGGTGACCCTCGGCATTTTTTAATTGACTCACATCCATCAAACAGAATAGGTAAATCGACAGGACAATTAGTTGGCGGAAATCTTTCCTTGATAGTTGATTCGATAGGCACAGCCAATGAGCCTGATACAGACGGAAAAATTTTAGTCATTGAAGAGGTGGATGAATATTTGTACAAGCTTGATCGAATGATGGTTCAACTGAAGCGGGCTGGTAAGTTTAACAACTTGAACGGATTAATTGTTGGTCATATGACAGATATAAAAGATACGGAGCTGAAGTTTGGAGAACACGTGGAAGACATTATTCGGAACCACACTTCATCATTTCAATTTCCAATTGCATTTAACTTCTCCATTGGTCATGAAAATCCAAATCTGGCGTGGATACATGGAGCGATTGCACAGCTTGATGTTGCTGGGCGTAACAGCCGTCTTAGCTACCTATAGTGCATAAGAACTAAACTAAGTATTTAATAAAGGCATAACAGCCCAATGCCAGCAAGATGTATCCCGGAATTTTCTTTACGCGATGGCTCTGCTGAAACTCTGAAACAATGCGCTGCGCCAGGTAGGCAAATAGCATAAAGACTGCGAGCGCACCGAGAGGTGCTCCCAATAGATAGCAATGCAGGCTTAGCGTTGACGAGAGGTCTATCCAATGCTGACCTCGTAGATAAGCGGTTGTGCCTACCCAAAAAGGTAATGCAAGTGGATTAAGTATGCCAAGCAAAATACCTCTCCGAAAACCACTCGATTTAAATTTTTCTCCTAAGTCAGATGGCCTGTTAGCGAACCATAATGTAAGCGCACCAACGGACAACATAACAATAGCCGTGATCAATTGAATATTATCAGTGATGATGGGAGACGAAGTAATGAGGTCTTCAAACTTTACAGCCAACCAGGCATATGGATATTCAACAATCGAAGCAGCAATGCCAAAGCGCCACGCGATGCTAATTTTTTTATCAAGACCCAGCTGTATGATGCTTAAGTTAAGCGTCCCCGGTGGAATAGTTCCAATAAAGCTAAAAGACAACGCAAGAAGGAAAGAGGTAATGGCGCCCATCGCATTAAGATAGCAAAAGTTTTGAAGGCAATAGAATTGAACTACGCCACGGTTCGTGTAGAGGTCTTGAATTTTCGATAGTACACTTTTCCGTCTTTTATCGTAGTGTATTTTTCACCCATTTTTATGTTCTCTTGCGCAATCAAAAAAATATTTCTCCAATGTGTAAATAAAACAGCGAGCGCTTTTCGAAGGGAATAGCCAGGCTGATAAATATGTGCTGGTTCAGCTCCACAACCGTTCAGCTCCATCACTTTAATGTTGCCCATATATAAATCATTTATGCTGTTGCACCGTAAATCATAGCGACCAAAATAGAAGCCATCGATTCGTTTACTAATGCAATCAAAGGTTTCGGATAATTTATCATTAATGAGGTGAGAGCCATCTAAAAACATAGTACCTAAACAATGATTACCGACCGATACTAATTCAAGTGCTTTCCCATTTTCAAGAACTTCGTCAAGTTGATTTTGATAAGCAACTTTCAAATTTTCCCATTGCAATTTAGCGCGATCTTTTTGAAGAATTAATTCTTTTAATGGTAAGACTCCATCACCAATTACATGCAGCATCTCTTTCATCACGACAGAGGTTACTCGTCCCTTTTCGTCTTGCGGAAATCGTGTATAGAAAACGCCAAACTCCAATGGCAAATCAACAAACTCCTGGATAAGAAAAGAGAATGGAAGTTGCTCAATATAAAGATTAATATCAATTTCCGACTTTATCTTCTTTACCATAAAACCACGCTCACCTAAATCGGGCTTGAAAATAACAGGCAACTGAAATCCATTTTCTGCCATAGCTTTCAACACATCCTGCTTTGAAGATTTAGCTTCAATCAGAATTGTTTTAGGAATGTATTGTGGTGGAATTTTTTTCAGGACTTCATATTTAGATTCGCCAAACATTCCACCCATAGTAATACCTGGATTGGAGGCAGTGAAGAAAAGAATAGTTCGTGATCGTAATGAAAGCCATGCGAAATAGATGAACAACGGAAATTGAACAATACCAAAGGGCCAATATTCCCAACTGGTTAATTTAATGTAGAAATTACTTCGGGTGATTTTCTTGAGGATAAACATTCATGCAACGTTCGGAAAATTAATGATGAGCTGCGACTGATTTTTCTTTGTGACGAACGGTGGATGCGGCAATTCCAAAATCGCTTGGTAGTGTAACGTAGCTTGCCACTTCGCGAATGCCAATTTTCATAATGGCCATATGATGAACAGCATGTTCGATGTTGTAAACTAATTCGCGAGTTGCTGTCGTGTCAATAGTAATATAATCTTCGGAATGTAAATCATAACCTACCTCAAGCTTCAATGATCGTTCTTTAAGCTTACTAACAAAATCAGCAATTCGGTTGATGGTTGAAAGGGCAATGAACTTATCACTTTCTATTAATTTATCATGAGCGCGTTTATCGTAGTTGATCAGACCACTCTCAAATCCGTTTTCAAAACAAATGAAAAACTCTAGAGTATGTCGAAGGTGTTGGCCAATAGTAGAATTACCGAGTGCATCAGAAGGTTTTATAAAATCGCTCTCCTCAATTTGAGTGACAAGATCAGCTAATTGATTAAGGGTACAAGCACAGGCTTTTGATAAATTCATAGAAGGGGTAGTAATCAAAGATAAATTAAAATCATGTTTTTGGAAACCATATTTACAGGATGGTCTTTTTCCAGTTCTTATCGCTCGATTCAAGGAGTTTTTTCTCATTTTTATTCCAGTCCTCCAGAGTGTTGTTCCCCCAGAAGTTATAAAACAGGTAGAGTTTCCCATTCAGTATTTTATAGGTCTCCGGATCGACCTTTACTTTTTCACCAGTTTCCCCCATGGCATAGGCACACCATCCCCCAAATTGCGGCTCATAAAGTGAAGGCTTACTTTTAAATTTATTCAGGTTCGCTTGCGATGAAAATTGATAAACAATCCCTTCGTACGAAAGTTTTAATTCTTCTTTTCCCTCAGTTGGTTTCCCATCGAAATAGCTGATGGGGTCGTAGCCTTCCAGTGCGATGTTCTTTTTTACATTGAAATGTTTTTTTCTCAGTTCAGTGTTTTGGCAGAACCCCGGAACAAGAATGAAAGAGACGAGTAGTATAGAAAGTAGCTTTTTCATATTGCTTAAATACGATGTAACCACAAAGATGGATTTAACTAACTGAAAGGATTGTCGCCAGAACTACAAATTGCTCTAAATCACTTGCACTTTGTGAACCATGCCTCCCTAACATTATATAACGACCTCAACCTGCTTTCTCAGAATGTCATCTAAAGTTTCACGTTCACGGATAAGTTTGGCTTCACCATTGATAACCAATACCTCTGCAGGTCTGAATCTGGAATTATAGTTTGATGCCATAGAGAAACCATATGCTCCCGCATTCTTGAACGCTAAAATATCGCCCTCTTTTACTTCGTTCAATTCACGATCTGAACCAAAGGTATCGGTCTCACAGATGTATCCGACTACAGTATAGATTTTCTTATTTCCGTTTGGGTTTGAAATATTCACAATGTAATGATAAGCATCGTACATCATGGGCCTGATTAAATGATTCAAACCAGAGTTGACTGTTACAAATGTAATGGCAGGCGTTTCCTTCACGATACTAACTGTGGTGAGGAATGTTCCAGACTCGCTTACAATAAATTTTCCAGGCTCAATCCACAACTCAAGTTTTCTGCCGTAGGATTGACAGAATGTTGCGAACGTTTCTGTTAATTTTTTTCCGAGCTCTAAAACATTCGTCACTACATCTCCTTCTTTGTATGCCACCTTATAACCACTTCCGAAATCAATGAAGGTAAGATCAGGAAAATGCTTAGCGGTATCGAATAGCACCTGTGCCGTTTTTAAAAACGCTTCCGTTTCCTTAATGTCAGAACCTGTGTGTATATGTAATCCTCTGATGTGAATTTTATAACGATCAACAACTTCCTTAATCTGTTCAAGTTGAAGAATGGAAATTCCAAATTTTGAATTGCTATGACCTGTGGAGATCTTAATATTTCCACCCGCCATGATGTTTGGATTGAGACGAATCCCGCAAGGATAATTGCTTCCGTATTTTTCTCCAAACTTTTGAAGCACAGAAAGATTATCGAGGTTGATAGAGAACCCCAAGGCAACGCCTTCTTCAATTTCAGAAAAGTCGACACCACTGGGTGTGAATAAAATTTCGGATGAAGTAAAACCGGCCCTTAGTGCCAACTGCGCTTCTTGAGGTGAAACCACTTCAATGCCAACACCTTGTTTACGAATAAACTTTAGGATGGAAATATTGGTTAGTGCTTTGGCTGCATATTTAATTTTAAGGTCAGACCCTGTATAGGCTTGTTTTAATGTATTGATCTGATCAGCAATTTTGTTGCTATCGTAAACATAAAGCGGACTGCCAAATTGCTGAGCAAGCTGCGCAACGGGTAATCCCTGAATGGTATAGACTCCTTTTGTTTGTTCCATGTGAAATTAAAAGCACCAAATATACCGAGCGTATAGTTAATTCTGACTTCTTAATTCTTAATTCTATTTTTGTTCAATGAAACTATTCTTTCGCGAATACGGTGAAGGCCAGCCGTTGATTATTCTTCATGGACTGTTTGGCTCATGTGACAATTGGCTGACGCAAGCCAAGCTCTTAGCACCGCATTACAAAGTGTACACGATCGATCAGCGCAATCACGGACTCTCGCCTCACAGCGATGACTTTGATTATACATTTATGGCTGAAGATCTTTTGGAATTCATAAATGATCATAACATCGATCGTCCTACTATAATTGGTCACTCAATGGGAGGAAAGACAGCTATGAATTTTGCATTGGCTCATCCTGATAAACTTGAAAGATTAATTGTAGTGGACATTGCTCCGCGAGCTTACAATCTTGAGCACTACAGCATCGCTGAAGGATTAAATGCCATTGATCTTTCTGCATTGATATCACGCAACGATGCTGACGCTGCACTTTCTCAATATGTACCCGAAGCCGATGTGCGTCAATTCCTCCTTAAGAATTTGCAACGAAAGCCTGAAGGCGGGTTTTCCTGGAAAATAAATTTGAAAGTGATCACTGAGAAGTTGGGTAATGTAGGCGTTGATTTGCAATACAAGGGTGCATTCGAAGGACCAACACTTTTCATTCGCGGCAAGCGATCTAATTATGTAAAAGACAATGACTGGACACACATCACAGAAGTCTTTCCATCGGCAACATTAGAAACTATGGATACAGGACATTGGGTGCAGGCAGAAAAGCCACAAGAGTTTGTAGAACTTGTTAGTAGGTGGTTGAATAAATAAAAGTGTGCGTCATTGCTTCGTCAACAATTTTCAGTTTGGGCTAAAAAACTCCCTCGCAATGACGAAACTTTATAAAGAGGATTATTGAAAAGTCCTGAAAATAAAAAACCCCACCAGTTCTGGCAGGGCCTCTCTATTTGCAAGCAGAGAGTTTATCTTTTATTTACTAAAATCAACTTTAGAAGCTTTATCAGAACCCTCTGCGGCCTCAAAACCTTTCTTCACAGCGAAGTCTTCTCCTCCTCCAAACCAATTCAAAGCCATTCTTTTAAAGAAGCCGCGAACATAGGTATTGTATTCCCGAATTGATGCATTGTAACGCTGACGGGCTACGTTAATTCTGTTTTCTGTACCTTCTAATTCAGTTTGTAGTGCCTGAAAATTTTCAGTAGAACGAATTTGAGGATAAGCCTCAAAGGCTAAATTTATTGCAGTGTTGATTTTACGACCCATGATTTCTAAGTCTTCTGGAGTCTTGGCATTTACAATTCCAGCACGAGCTTGTGTAACCTCCGTTAATATCCCTTTTTCATTTTCAGCCGCTCCCTTTACAGTTGCCACAAGATTAGGAATCAAATCTGCTCTTCGTTGATAAGTAGCCTGAACATCTGCAAACTCGGCATTTACTCCTTCTTGAAGGCCAACAGATTTATCGTATACACCTGTTCCCCAAGAAATAAATACAAAAACAGAAACTACAAGAACTCCGATAACTACTAATGTTATAATTAATCCTTTACTCATAATGGTTGTTTAATTTAAGACGAAGTTAATTAAAATGTCGAAATGAAATGTTTCCCTCTAGTTCTTCAAATTACATTTTTGGACGAAGTTTAAAATCTTGCCAATACAACGGACAATGATTAACAATTGTTCCATTTATAAGGCCTACCTCTTATTGCTTTATTAACATCGCTAGAAGATGTTACAATTGTGAAGTTTCCATCATGCGCTCAGCACTATCAGCAATACGCAGTTGTTCGATAAACTCATCTATTTCACCATTCATTACTGCTGGTAAATTATGTTGAGTGTATCCAATGCGATGATCTGTTACCCGGCTTTGTGGATAATTATAGGTTCTGATTTTTTCTGAGCGATCACCTGTACGAACAATAGATTTCCTTGCGCTACTGATCTCTGATTGTTGTTTGGTGTATTCCATTTCAAACAACTTTGTCTGCAGCATTTTTAGTGCGCGCTCACGGTTGCCATGTTGAGAACGTTCCACCTGACAGGTAATTACAATCCCTGAAGGTTTGTGTGTCAACTGTACTTTCGTTTCTACTTTGTTTACGTTCTGTCCACCGGCACCACCTGATCGTGAGGTTTGGTATTCTAAATCAGCAGGATTAATAACAATGGATACATCATCCACCTCTGGCATTACAACTACAGATGCAGCAGAAGTATGTACTCTTCCCATCTGTTCAGTTTCTGGTACGCGCTGTACGCGATGTACGCCTGATTCAAATTTTAATAATCCATACACGTTCTCGCCACTGACGCTACAAATCACTTCCTTGTAACCACCTGCAGTTCCCTCCGTAACATCGAGTATTGACATTTTAAGTCCTACACGATCACAATAGCGCTGATACATCCGCCAAAGATCCCCTGCAAAAATAGCGGCTTCATCACCGCCTGTTCCTGCCCGGATTTCAAGCATGACATCTTTATCATCATTTGGATCTTTTGGAATCAACAATTCTTTGATTTCGGTATCCAGCTTTTCAATGCGCGGTTCTACCTCATCAATTTCCATTTTGGCCATTTCGCGCAGCTCTTCATCTTTTTCCTGCTCCAATACGTCTTTGGCCTGGCGGAGGTGATGTTTGGCTTCTTTCAATTGATTGTATTTCAATACAATCTTCTCCAGATCACGGTATTCCTTGCTCAGCTGGGAAAACCGCTTCATATCCTTCATCGTATCGGGTTGGCCCAATAACTGCCCTACTTCTTCAAAGCGAAGCTTAATGTCTTCTAATTTCTCGGTCATACTTAAAAATGAACGGGCAAAGGTAGTAAAAAGTCAACGGTCGATTACCAATAAAATGTGGCCATCCGTAATGCAGAATCAAGAATCTTAGCTGGAATTAGGAATTTGGAATGAACGATTTGAAATTTGGCCCATGAAAAAAATAACCCTGATCAGCTTAGTCACCCTGATGTCGTGTGGAGGTTCGTTATCCGATGAGCAACGCAAACGTCTTCATGACGGAATGGAGAAGCAGAAAATTGTGAAAATTAATGATTCTGAAATTGTATCAGCAGCAATGGAACAAGGTCGTGCATTCTATAGTGCAATGGAAAAATTGTCATTTGATCCTGTCAAAACAGATTCCGTTGCGCGCATTTATGGTGTTAAAGTAATTCAGCTTGATATAAATTCTGCGAACGCAAAGGAGATGGAAAAGCAACTGCTTGATGCCTACATATCGGCAGCAGCCACTGGAAGCATGCCGGATAACATTCAGAAAATTCGCAAATCAAATGAAGGCGACTATGATTCGTTGATTTACTCTAAACCGATTGTTGTGACAAAAGACGGAGTAGAAAATGTAACTGGTGTTTGGAACATCTATCTCGCGAAGAAGCAGGTTATCCTAAAAGTCAGTAAGAAATAATTATTTGCATTCTCCTTTTGTCCAGCTTACAACACCAGCGGCTTTTGCAAAGCATTCATTTGTGTATGTAATACTATCGCAGCCACAGACTTGATCGATGTATTCCGGGCATGCTGTAATTTCGCCCCACTTTTCAGGATCAATGCAGCCCGAAGTTGTTTTATTAATATCATCATTCTCACATGATGAACTTAGAATAAAGAGTATGAAAAAAAGTTTTTTCATACTCTTATAAACATATCTTTTTATGATTTAGTTGTGATGCATCAAGCATTATACCGCCAACAATCGATAAGATGATCGTTAACCAGACCACAAGCTTGCATGTGGGCATAGATTACTGTGCTGCCTACAAACTTAAATCCGCGTTTGATCAAATCTTTGCTAAGAGCATCTGATTCTTTTGTTGTAGGAGGTATTTCGCTCAATAATTTTCTTTTATTAACAATAGGCTTACCTCCAACAAAACTCCAGATGTATTGATTGAAAGTGCCAAACTCTTTTTGCACTTCGAGAAAACGTTTTGCATTGTTTACTGCAGCATTCACTTTTAATTTATTGCGAACAATGCTAGGATCCTGAAGAATTTTTTCAATACGTGCTTCCGTAAAGCGGGCTACTTTCTTTGGATCAAAATCAGCGAAATTCTTTCGATAGCCTTCACGCTTTTTTAAAATTGTGGACCAGCTTAATCCCGCTTGTGCGCCCTCTAAAATCAAAAACTCAAAATGTTTGATATCATCCTGTACGGGCACTCCCCATTCTTCATCATGATATTGAATGTATTGATCAAATTTGAGACACCAGCCGCAGCGGATTTTTTCTTTCATGTAATTACAAGTAAAGGATCAGACAAAAATTATAGACTCAAACCAATATTGATTTGTTGATCATCAGCATTTGAGCTAAGTTAGTAACAGATGATTTACGATTCATTCATTACGCTGCATTTTCTTTGTGCTCCTTCGTGAACCTGTTTCTTTGTGGCATAATTAATTTTACCATCAAGTCTCTAAGACACAAAGAGGCAATAAGTTGCATAGCCTGAATTATTACTCTTAAATTTAAATTCAATGACTATTATATCTTAACCTTAGACCATCATGAAGGAATTTTTCATTCTAGCCTTGATCTGTGCATTCACTTTATCATCATTCGCTCAGAAAGTGGATTACGATAAAAAATTAAAAGAACTTGGCGTAGAGCTTTTTGTTCCGGGAAAACCAATTGCCAATTATGTGAAGGCGGTGCGTACAGGTAATCTTCTTTTTCTGGCAGGTCATGGACCTACAAAAGCTGATGGTACAAATATGCAAGGTAAATTAGGAAAAGACATGACCTTAGAGCAAGGTTATATGGCCGCTAGACAAACCGCTATCTCATTGTTATCAACGTTAAAGGCAGAGCTTGGTGATCTCAACAAAGTAAAGCGCATTGTAAAAGTAACTGGCTGGGTAAATTGCGAACCGGACTTTGGCGATCAACCAAAAGTGATCAATGGCTGTTCTGATTTGTTAGTATCAGTCTTCGGAACAAAAGGAATGCATGCCCGCGCTGCTCTAGGTGCAAACGCATTGCCTTTAGGTATGCCGGTTGAGGTGGAGATAATTGTTGAATTAGAAGAGTAGTCGGTAATCATTAAACGGTGATCAGTAACGAGTTGCTATTTCAGCCATTCAAAAACGGTATAGTGCGATCCGTCCATGCCCATGGCTTCATATACTTTTAAAGCGCGACTATTTGTTTTATCACAGTAAAGACGAAGTCCGAGTAGATTAGGATCAGCATTGATCATTCGGATAACATTATCGTACATCATTTTGAAAATACCTTTCTGCCTGTAATTCTCCATTACATAAACCGATTGTAGCCACCAGATTAATCCGTTGCGCCAGTCGCTCCACTCGTACGTAATAAGATGGCAGCCGATTATTTCAGCTCCATCTTCTACTACATAGTAAATACCTTTGGCGGGATCATCAAACATCGCTTGCAAACCAGCACTAAGAACAGTTCCGTCTAACTTAACACCTTCGGATTCATCAGCCAATCGTTGTTGGAAATCAACTAAGATGGAAAGATCCTTTTGCTTTGCTTCTCTGATCGAAATCATAATCTTATTACAAGGCTTGTTTAATATCGTTTATCAAATCTGAAACTTCTTCAATGCCAACGGAGAACCGAACGAGATTATCGGTTACTCCGATTACAGCACGTTCGTCAGCATTCATTTTTGAGTGGGAAGTTCGAACCGGGGAAGTAACAGTAGACTCAACTCCACCTAAACTAATAGCACGTTTAATCAATTGAAGTTTCCCCATAAAGGCATGCGCATCACCCTTTACTTCAAATGAAAGCATGCCACCAAAGCCACCGGGCATCTGAGTTTTTGCGATAGCATGATCGGTATGATTTGGCAATCCCGGATAATATACCTTACCAATTCGAGAATCAGATTGAAGGTATTCGGCAATAGTCTGAGCGTTTTGATTTTGCTGACGAACTCGCAAGACAATTGTCTTCAAACTTCTTTCTACAAGCCAGCAGGTATGAGCATCGAGCGAGCCTCCAAAATGAATGGCGCTCTCCCAGATTTTTTGTGTCAATATTTTTGAAGCGACCACCGCACCACAGCAGATGTCACTGTGACCACCAATGTATTTGGTGCCACTATGGGCAACTATATCAATACCAAGATCAATCGGGTTTTGGTTTACAGGAGAAGCGAAGGTATTGTCGATGATGGTGATCAAGTCGTGTTTCTTAGCGATATCCGCAACGGCTTTTATATCAGTAATTTTTAAAGTAGGGTTGGAGGGTGTCTCAATATAGATTACACGGGTGTTTGGTTGAATTGCCTTTTCGAAATTCTTTGGGTCAGATCCATCCACTAGGGTATACTCCATTCCAAAGCGTGGCAATTCGTTTACCACGGCATGGAAGGTGCCTCCGTATAAATCGTTTTGGAAAATGGCATGGTCTCCCTTCTTCATCATGGCAAAAATGGAGGTAAGGATGGCCGCCATGCCCGAACTCATAATCAAACCATCTTCCCCGTTTTCAAGAGCAGCTATCTTCTCTGCAACCGCTTTTTGATTTGGGGTATTGAAGTAGCGGGGATAGAGTGATGTATGTACCCCTTCATAATCGTATGCGGAAGATGGGAAGATTGGAGTCACCGTTCCGTTAAATAGGGAGTCACCAGGCGAGCCAACGTGAACACTCTGGGTAAGTTTTGAAAGACTTTTATTTTTCATCTGGAGAATTTCGGAGAGAGACAAAGATAGGGCTGGCTCAGAGAGCAAAAAATCCCAATCAAAAAAAATCGATATTTTGCATCGCATAACAACTAAAACCAAAATAATATGGCAGACTACAAATTATCGAAGACAGACGGTGGCCCGATTGATCCCACTAAAGCAAAAAATTGGATGAAGAAGTACAAAGACAAACACAAAGACGGTGTTCATGCTTACTTTTTTGGCAGCGACATCATCCGCAAAATTATTGATAACCCGCAAGCCGTTGGCATGCGCGTTTATTTTTCCTATGGCGATGAGGATAAGCTACAAATGGTTTTGATCGGAGCAAAAGAAGATGGTGATAACATTTGGCCAGACGCCCAGGCTGGTAAAGATTCAGACGGAGGAACTGTTGGGGATAGTGGATTACCTTGCCCTACATATTGTCCAAAGAACTAATCAGATGACTCCTAAACAATTTGAGTTTATATTTCAAACGCAAATTGCCTTTTTTGTTTTGGGGGCAGTAATGTCTGCTATTGGATTTCAAAAAAGGGAAACATATGTTAAGCTGGTAGGCTTGTACTGTTTAGCTTGTGCTGTAGCGGACCTTTCTGCCATTCTCTTGTTCATGTATTTGAAAATTAATCCGAACTATTCTTCTTCAATTTTCTATATTTTGAGTTTCCCGGTTTTATCATACTTATACTATTTGACCACAGGGAGGAAGCAAAAACAAATCTTTGGTACCCTCTCTGTGGTTTACTTCTTATTTGGAATAATCAACCTTCTATTTATCCAAAAGAGGGAAATTAACTCGTACTCACTTTTTTTAGCATCAATCATTATAATCATTTATTGTTTGTATTATTTCTACTGGCTTCTAAAAGAATTGCCAACGATGCACCTACACAGATTACCTATGTTTTGGATAAACTCTGCCTTCATGGTTTATTTTTCGGGCAATCTGTTTCTTTTTGTCTTTACTTCTTACCTCGTAAATGTTTTGAAAATCACTGACAACATTTTGATATATTGGTCACTTCATAATTTTCTGGGGATTGCCGAAATGTCGATGATTGCTTTTGGATTATGGATAGATTTTCAAAATAGTAAGTCGCACTCTTCATAGCATTCAGTTTAATCATGCTCCAAAGTAGCGGACGATGACATTTGTTCAGTTAGAAAAATGAGGCAGTAGGAATCGTTGCAGGTAATTTATTTAATCCAAAAGTTCATCGGCTTGATAATATGACTTTTAAACAATTTGATTTTATTGCCCAAATACAAATTGGCTTTTACATTGTAGCCACAGTGTTTTCGTTCGTTCGATTTCACCACCGAGAAGCATATATAAAATTGATTGGCCTGTATTGTGCTGCATCTGCAGTTGCGGATCTCTCCAGTCTTCTTTTCTATTTTTTAAAATTAAATCATGTTGTGAGCATAAATGTAAACTATGCTGCATCCGTGTTTCATATTTTAGCACTTCCCCTTTTATCAATGGTGTATTACATCACGTTGGGGAAAAGTCAAAAGAAGCAGCTAGTGAGTATAACGGTAATCTATTCTTTGGTGGGCATCACTAATCTTTTGTTCATTCAGAAGGAAACAATTAATTCATATACATTAATCTTACAATCGATTATCATTATTGGTTATTGCGTATACTATTTCTATTGGTTGATCAAGGAATTGCCAACGATGTACCTACACAGGTTGCCCATGTTTTGGATAAACTCCGCCTTCATGGTTTTCTACTCTGGTAATCTATTTCTTTTTGTTTTTACTTCCTATCTGGTACACGTGTTAAATAACAATCTATTAGTATATTGGTCTCTTCATAATTTTTTGGGTATGATCAAATTTTCAATGATCATTTTTGCACTATGGACGGACCTTCAGAATATCAAGTCGCACTCCTTATAGCCATCGGCTCGGTGGGCATGCTTTTGCTTGCTTCCGCCATTATTCTGTTTATGGTTTTCTATCAAAAGAAAATGATTCAGGAGCAGGTAAAGCTTCAGGAACTTGAAATCGTTCATCAACAAAGAATGATGGAAGCCGCATTAGAGTCGCAAGAAAACGAACGCAGACGCGTGGCGGGTGATCTGCACGATAGCATTGGCGCTATGCTATCGGCTATCCGATTGGGACTCATTACAGTAGGCAAACAGATGCCCAATCCTTCTGGTATTGACGATGCAAAAGAAATGTTGGATGAAACCATCGGTTCCGTTCGCAGAATTAGTCGTGATCTAATGCCCTCTACGCTAGAGAAGTTTGGATTGGCACATGCTGTGAAAGAACTCTGTGATCGATTTCAGTCAACATCTCAATTACCCATTCAGTATCACGAACAAGGTGAGATGAAGACGATGGATGCAAAAAGAGAATTGATGATTTTTCGAATCGCTCAGGAATTGTTGAATAACGCCATCAAACATTCAAGGGCTTCCATTATTTCTGTTACGCTTGGTGCCACCGAAACATTTCAAATTGTTGTGGAAGATGATGGTGTTGGATTTAATTTTGATGAACAACATGCCTCCAACAAAATCGAAAAAGGATTGGGACTTTTTAACATTGAAAATAGAACCAGACTGTTGAATGCAACGCTTGAGTTTGATAAAGAGAGAAAGAAAGGTACGCGTATTACATTAACAGTTCCCTATGAAGCAGTTGTATAGTGTTTATATCGCAGATGATCACACTCTTTTTCGCAAGGCGATGGTTAACCTTATTCGAACCTTTGAGAAAGTCAACGAAATAAAGGATGCTGAAAATGGGAAAGAATTGATAAACCTAATTAAGCAACACGCGCCAGATGTAGTCATCATCGATTTGCAAATGCCCATCATGGATGGGACTGAAGCCAGTGAACTCATCCTTCAAAAATTCCCTGATGTGAAAATTATAATACTCACGATGCACGACAGTGAGAAGTATATTCTCCACATGATGGAGATGGGTGTACATGCATTTTTATTAAAGAACACAGAACCCGATGAATTGGAAAAAGCAATCTACTCAGTAGCTGAAAAGGATTTCTATCACAACGACTTGGTTGCTTCAGTGCTTCGGAAAAATGTGAAAGAAAAGAAAGCAGGTAAACGCCCGGTATTTCTGCAAAACGAATTATCTGACCGCGAAAAGGAAGTACTGAAACTCATTTGTGGTGAACTCACCATGAAAGAAATAGGCCAAAAATTATTTTTAAGTGAAAATACAGTGCGCAATCATCGCGTCAACATCATGGAGAAAGTAGGTGTCAACAACATTGTTGGCTTGGTTAAATATGCCTATGAAACTGGATTGCTTAATTAATCATTCAAAATCGAGGTAGTATAATTCTACTATTTTAGTAGTACAATTCTACTATTGATTCACAAAGAAAAGTCTGAGTTTCTTCTCTTTTTAACTTCAATTCAAAACATCCTCTAAAAAGGGTCGCTCTGGGCAACTGGAGCTTTTAAACTCGTCTCTGAGATTCTGCGAACTTTCAGCAAAGGTTTAAGGGAATAATGTTTAACCCCGTACTTCTAGGTTTAATGAAAATACTTGTGGTACACAGGCAGAAAGAAACCGTTGATCAAATTAAGTCATTGCTCAGCAGCTGCAATCCCGTTGTTCTGCATGCAGTTACAGGTTTGGATGGGCTCCTCACCTCTCGGGTCGAACGTTTCGATCTGATAATCTGCGGCACTGACCTGCCTGTGGTCACAGGTTTTGAGCTTGTTCGGTCTATTCGAACAAATTCGGTAAACCGCGACACGCCCGTTATTTTCCTATCGGATATAGTTGATCACAAAACACAACACTTAGGTAACGCTCTGGGCGTTGCTGGAATGCTAGCCATGAAAGATGTAGATGGCATGCTGGCAGGCATCGTTAGCGATCGTGTTAGGGCAGAACCAGATAAGATTTGGAAGGATCTGCTATCCAATCCATCTCAGAATTAGGCTCAATCACGTTATGGTGAAGGCTTTTCGCCATCCAATCAAAAGAATTTAAGTTAGAATAGTTGGCTCTTTCTACTGATCTCTACTCACCCGGGGTAACCCGGAGTGAGATAGGGGTAATATGAATTAATCGAACTTGATCTCACGTGTCATTATAGTTTTCGCTATTTGATCAGAAATATTACCTCTGTGTTTTATTTCTGTTAATACGTATCTAATTACTTGAACCTCAGTCTATCAATTCGCGTTATTTGTAGTAGGAATAACAACCACTACTGTTATGACAACCACTACAAAAAAAATCCAGATTCTGGAGAACCTGGATTCCCTTAATCAAAATCAGGCAGATGATGTTTTGAAGTACATCAAAAACCTGGTGACATCGCGCGATGAAGATTCGTATAAGAATTTTAAACGCGAGGCCTTAAAGGAAATCCGCCAGGCACTTAGAAAGAACAGGAAGATTAATCTTTCATTCTAGCTACAAAATAGCTCCGGATTTCAAGGTGTTTCACGGCACCTTATAGGAATGTTTTCCCCTTTTATTTTCCGATCACTTCTCTTTCACTAATTGAACTTCACATAGTTATCCCACTTTTCAATCACATCTTTAAAGTCTTTTGGTAACTCGGATTCAAACTGTAAGAACTTTTTGGTTGCAGGATGAATAAAGCCTAGTGTTTTTGCATGCAAGGCTTGTCTTGGAATTATTTCAAAACAATTTTCAACAAACTGTTTGTACTTCGTAAAGACAGTACCCTTTTGAACCTGATCTCCTCCATACATGGCATCATTAAACAATGCATGACCAATGTATTTCATATGAGCACGTATTTGATGCGTGCGACCAGTTTCAAGTTTACATTCTACCAGGGATACATAACGAAGGTCTTGCAGCACTTTATAATGTGTTACGGCATGACGACCCATATCTCCTTCTGGAAATGCTACCGTTACTCTTCTGTCTTTAAGACTTCGGCCAACATGAACGCGAATAGTACCTTCTGAGGGCTCTGGAATGCCCCATGCCAAAGCCCAGTATGTTCGTTCGATTGAATGATCATAAAATTGCTTTGCTAAATGGGTAAGTGTGTGTTCGTCCTTTGCAATCACCAGTAAACCAGAAGTATCCTTATCAATCCGGTGCACTAATCCTGGACGACCATTGTTGCCAGGGAGCTCTGGAAGATTTTGGAAGTGATAAGTAAGTGCATTGACTAATGTGCCACTCCAATTTTGATGAGCGGGATGGACTACCATGCCAGCAGGTTTATTCACTACAAGAAGATGCTGATCTTCATAAATAATGATTAATGGAATATTTTCCGGATGGACTTCTGTATCACGAGGAGGTTCGGGAAAGGAGACCGTAAGAACATCGTGAGGATGAACTTTATAATTGGGTTTGATGGATTTGTCATTAACCTTTACAAAGCCTTCGTGTATGCCATTCTGAATTTTAGTACGAGTTACATTGGGCAAGCGAGCCATCAAAAATTTATCGATACGAACGAGTCCTTGCTTCGCATCTGCTACAATACGATGATGTTCGAACAATTCATCGTCCTCTTGTTCTGCGTCTTCTGTCTGCATCATTTTCTTTATTGGGCAAAAGTAGGCGAAGATTGGTTTTTATGTTACTTAAAGAATCCTTTATTTCGCCACCTCAAAAGATCTCTTTATTATGAAATTGAATTTCTGGATACTGGCTATAATACTAATGGCATGTTCAGCAAAAAACGAAAAGAAAAACTCGGCAGATTTTCTTACTGGCGAAATTGTAGGTGAACTTACATTGAAGGAATTAGAAGAAGCCTCTGGATTGGTGGCAAGCCAGGCTAACCCTGGATATTTCTGGACAATAAATGATAGCGAAAACGAAGCTGATGTATTTTTGGTTGACCAAAAAATGGATATCAAACTTACTTGCAAACTACGTGGCAAAACAAACCGCGACTGGGAAGACGTTGCCATAGGTTACGATCCTCAAACGAAAGAGAATTACATCTACGTTGCTGAAATTGGAGATAACAATGCAAAGTATCTTCATAAAATGATTTATCGTTTTGAAGAACCAATAAAAGGTGATTCTAGTGTACTCACAATAAATCAAGAACAAATTCAACAGATTGTTTTTCAATTACCGGAAGGCGCAAAAGATACCGAAGCCCTAATGATCGATCCATTAACACACGATATCTATATTATCTCCAAACGTGAAATGCCTGTACACGTTTATCGTCTGGCCTATCCACAATCCCTAAAAGACACTTTGGTTGCAGAACCCGTTATTACATTACCTTTCACACAAGCAACAGCAGCTAACTTTTCATTGGACGGAACGGAGCTATTGATCAAAAATTATGATTCTATTTTTTACTTCAGCCGCGAAACCAATGAAACAGTTTCGCAAATGCTGATGAACCGTCCAAAGGTATTGAACTATATACCCGAGCCACAAGGAGAATCCATTGCGTGGGCGCTTGATGGATCGGGATACTATACGGTAAGTGAGAAGGTGGCTGGACGGAAGTCGAATTTGCTTTTTTATAAACGTAAGTAAACACCGAACTGGTTAGTCCCAAATTCCTTCATCGGGAATTATTTCTAATATATTCCCTTCGGGATCTTCAAAGTAGAAGGATTCTTTTCCGCTCGTCCAGACCACTTCATCTGTAATTTTTATGCCTTTTGATTTTATTTCCTGTTTCACCTTTTCATAACCCGATAGCGGAACTTCAAAAGCGAAGTGTTGCTTACCTCCACCAAAATGAGCCGTTGGACTTTTCTTTTTTCTTGAATCTTCCGGATTGAAAAGCAGTAAAACAGAATTACCTGCTCTTAGAAATAAATGTTTGTGTTCGACATAATTAATGATGGGTAATTCTAATATATTATGATAAAAGACCTTTGCTCTTTCTAAATCAGAAATATAAAGACACGTTTCTTTTATCTTGATGAAATTCATGAGCAGAGTGCTTTTTTCAATGTGTTGTACTCATCCCACATCTCATGGAGAATTTCTGATGCAGGTTTTATTGCTTTGATGACAGCAGCTACTTGTCCAATCTCCAGTTCGCCCTCAATCATATCACCTTCGAAAATTCCTTTCTTCGCTCTGCGTTTTCCTAGGAGTTCATTTAATTCTTCTTTGGTTGCTCCACGAAGTTCAGCTTGTTGAATATCCAGATAGAACTTATTCTTGATCAGACGCACTGGTGTGAGTTGCTTCATGGTAAGAATAGTATCGCCCTCATTCAAATCAATAATCTTCTGCTTGAAATTTTCGTGTGCGGATGATTCTAAACTTGCCGCGAAACGACTACCCACCTGAACACCATCAGCACCCAATGCTTGAGCGGCCAACACGCCTCTTCCGCTTGCAATGCCTCCAGCAGCTATCAAGGGAATAGATATCGCATCGCGCACGATTGGTATTAGAACAAAGGTGGTGGTTTCCTCTCGACCATTGTGGCCGCCAGCTTCAAATCCTTCGGCCACGACTGCATCAACTCCTGCTTGTTCTGATTTCTTTGCAAACTTCACACTTGACACAACATGAACAACTGTGATGCCTTTGTCCTTCAACATGCCAGTCCAGGTTGAAGGATTGCCTGCAGAGGTGAAAACAATTTTAACGCCTTCATCAACGATTATCTTCATAATCTTATCGATCTCAGGATAGAGAAGCGGAACATTCACGGCAAAGGGATTAACAGTAGCCGCTTTGCATTTCCGAATGTGTTCGGCTAAAACTTCAGGATGCATGGAGCCTGCTCCAATCATCCCCAGACCTCCAGCATTACTCACTGCAGACGCCAATTTCCAGCCACTGCACCACACCATACCGGCTTGGATAATGGGGACTTTAATATTGAATAATTGATTAATCGGGTTGCCAGAAGTGTCCATATTGATTTAAATGAAAGCGATTAATTAATGCGGGTTTGACGTTAATGTTCTGAATATCTGAAATATATAATAAATGCATGTTGAGCCACTTGATTTCTTGAGGCTATAAAGTTGTCCACAAAGAATTGATTTAAAAAAATCAACCTAACTATTTGATAATATGTACTTTAACTGATCATATTATAGTAATGTGGACAACCACATAAATTTGTGGAAATCTTTTTTGACAAATAACCTTGCTTTATAACTAGTTGAATTTTAGGGTTTTTCTATACTTGCAACAAATGACAAAAGACGTGATGTCGAGTCTATAGTATTAATATTTTTTGAACTGAAAATACCTTTCTGCGTTGAGATTCTAATCATGAACAAACTCCTGCTTATTATTTTACTCAGCTTATCGATTCATGAAGCTCGTGCGCAACAAATTCGTGTAATTAAGCTTCCTGAGCTTCAGGAAATTA
This sequence comes from Chryseolinea sp., assembly GCA_039930485.1. Classification (GTDB taxonomy): domain Bacteria; phylum Bacteroidota; class Bacteroidia; order Cytophagales; family Cyclobacteriaceae; genus Chryseolinea. Next base: position 2,780 of record JBDTTT010000018.1, on the reverse strand, counting down.
TTCACTCAGGCTCTGCCTCTATTCAAGTCATAAATTTTTGGGCAACATGGTGCGCACCTTGTGTAAAGGAATTACCGCTCTTTGAAAAGTTGAATGCTGAGAACAGCGAAAGTATTAAGATTACATTGATCAATCTCGATTTTGCTGATAAGCTGGATAGGGTTAAAGCCTTTGTCGATAGAAAGAAGATGAAGGCTGACGTCTTATTATTGGATGAAATAGATTACAATCAATGGATCGACAAAGTAGATAAACATTGGGGTGGCGCGATTCCTGCTACCTTGGTGATTAATAATCAAAATGGAAAGCGAAAGTTTATTGAGCGCGAACTGGAAGAAGGTGAACTGGAAAAATTAATTGAAGAGGTAAAGTAAAAGCACAAAAACGTAAGCTATGAAAACATTAAAAGTATATTCTCTCCTGGTGATCTGTGTTGTGGTATTTACTGCCGGAACCAAAGTAAATAATTATGAAGTGGGTGATGCCGTTTCCGATTTTAAATTGAAAAATGTGGATGGCAAAATGGTTTCGCTTTCCGATTTTGAATCATCAAAAGGTGTAATTGTAATTTTCGATTGCAACACTTGCCCTTATTCTAAAGCGTATAATGAAAGAATCATAGCACTGAATACCAAGTATGCACCACAGGGGTTTCCGGTAATTGCCATTAACCCCAATAATCCTGATGCATCGCCAGGAGATTCTTACGAAAGAATGATCTCGTTAGCAAAAGAAAAACACTATACCTTCCCTTACTTGTATGATCCAACGCAACAAGCTACAAAAGCATTTGGGGCATCAAACACACCACATGCATTTGTGTTAAAAAAGGAGGAAGGCGCATTCAAGGTAGCGTATATGGGGGCCATCGATAATAATGTACGTGACGCAAATACAGCAGACAAAAAATACATTGAAGAGACTGTTGATGCCTTGTTGGCGGGTAATGTCATTTCCACAACAAAAACAAAAGCGATTGGTTGTGGAATTAAGTGGAAGAAATAGACACCACCGATTAGCTCTCTGTTTATTCTCTTGAATGATTCATGAAGAGTGAATTGTAAGAGAAATACGATTTGAATTTTCACATTTATGGAGAGAAAGGTAACCACCTCAAAAAAAGGTTCCACAATCCATCACTTAAATTTTCTTTATTTCAACTTAAAGTCAGTGATATTTCTATCCATGGCACGGAGGTTGCGTTAATAGTTTTAAACGCAGTGTTATGAGAGCCATCACTTTTCTACTTCTGATTACCTGTGCCTCCTCTTCTTTCGCTTACGATTCTGGTATTGCTGTTCAATCGGAAAAAGGAACAACTATGCATGTCTATGTGAATGGTAAGTTGTACAATAAAAGGCCTGAAAAATTTGTAAGAATGAGGAGTACACAAGGTTTATTTCATCTCGAAGTAAAAGTGTTGAACCCATGGAACAAAGAATGGTACATGGTGCGAAAGGATATTCAGATAGAAAAAGGATTCGAATTTCAATATAAAATTGTCTTCATAAACCGACTGAAACCCACCTTAGTTGAGATTCGAAAATATCCGGTGTATACAAAGTACTTTCTTAACCCAAGCCTTTACAACCGGCATCCTGTTTCGTAATTATATTTTTCTTGATCGGGTAATTAAAACAATTACCACCACGATGGCGATGGTAATGAAGAAGCCGCTGCCGAAAAAAGCAAATGGCCAATGCACATGAAAGTTCCAATCGAAAAGCCAACCTAATATTGCTCCAAAGATTCCAACGATAGCTCCGAAAACTCCAGCGACTAGTCCAATGGCAGCACCAAATAATCCTGCGATCAAGCCGAAAATTCCACCTGCTATTCCAATCCAGATTGGAAAGGTAAAAATCAAAAGAAGGATTAATAATACAGAGGAAGTTGAACTGCGCGATCCCATAGATTTTGTTTTGTCAACTCATACCAAAATGTATGCTGAATTTGGAATGGCTTTTATTTGCTCAGAATGATTGATTGCTGAGAAGTGCTAATCAAAAACTGTTGAAAAATGAACAGTCTTTTTTCTAAAAATGTACACTGCTATTGATGCTCCTTCTGATAGTGCTCGCGCAAAATATCTTCAGCAAAATCGTTAGTAAGGTCACGTACCGTTGTATGGACATGGTTCGCATTTGTTTGGGTATTGTCGTATTCAATTAACAACATTGGCCCTTGAATACGATAATAATGCCCGGCATCAGCTGTTAAACTCCCAGCCCATGCGAAGGATAAGTTTTCAATTCCTGACTTTTGTATTTTGTCCATCAGCTTCTTTGAAAAGCCTAACGCGTAGTTGTTTATATAAACATCAAGTAATTGCATCAATACACGTTGTTGTTCTTTCGTTAAACTTTTGTACGGAATTCCAGTAGGACTTAATAATTCAGCCTTTCTTTTATTTCCAGTAATAATTTCTGGGAGTGCCGTTTCTGAAATAATGGCTTTTGTTTTTTGATCAGGCGTTAGAGCATTAACAAGCGCAAAACCAAGTTCCGTTTCTTGTTTGAGAATCTGTTTACCCTTCTCTTCGCCTATTGGAACAACGCCTGGGTTGCTTCCAAAAAATGAAGGAGTTGAAGAAATAAGCTCCCCCTTATCTACTGCAAAATTGACAACAAAGTGATGTCCCTCAATACGCCAAGCCCAAGGCTTTTGATCAGACGGTGTGCCGAAAAAGACGAAGTAATAATTTAGTGGATCACGATAGCTATCATCCGCACTTCTTTTCTCTATTTCTTTAAGAAAAGGAACTTTGTTCAATATCAACA
>JBDTTT010000017.1:0-57737 GCA_039930485.1 Chryseolinea sp. | reverse complement strand
TCCACCGATCTCACCGATCATTACAATCGCATCAGTCTCAGGATCATTCATCAATAATTCAACTGCGTCTTTTGTCGGGGTACCGATAATTGGATCACCACCGATACCGATAGCGGTAGAAATTCCTAAACCAGCTTTTACAATCTGATCAGCTGCTTCGTACGTAAGCGTCCCTGATTTAGAGACAATCCCTATTCTTCCTTTCTTGAAAACAAAACCTGGCATGATACCCACTTTCGCTTCACCTGGAGTGATAACGCCAGGGCAGTTTGGACCTATTAGAGTGATTTTCTTTCCTTTCAGATAATCCTTAGCGATCATCATATCTTTAACAGGGATACCCTCTGTAATGGTGATAATAACCTGGATACCAGCATCTGCTGCTTCCATAATTGCATCTGCAGCGAATGCTGGTGGAACAAAAATAATGCTGACATCAGCACCAGTTTTTTCTACAGCTTCCTTAACGGTATTGAACACTGGTCTTCCAAGATGTTCTGTTCCACCTTTTGCTGGTGTTACACCACCTACCACATTGGTTCCATACTCAATCATCTGTCCTGCATGAAAAGTTCCTTCAGAACCGGTGAAACCTTGTACTATAACGCGGGAGTTTTTGTTGACGAGTACGCTCATTGGAGTTTTGTTAAGAAGCACAAAAATAGGAGAATAAACGCTTTGGCCAAACCTGGCTTAAAACAAGAAAAGCTGCAATTGCAGCTTTTCTTGTTTTATATAAGATCGATCTTATTTCTTTTTTACTTCCTTCAATCCATCCTTCAATCCATGACGGATTAAGAACGTATTGTAGTCCTCTTGAAAAGAGGGTACATCAGGTGCCAAACGAATGGCTTCCTGATAGGCAGTGATTGCATCAATGATGAGGTTGTTTTCTTCGTAGAAGCCAGCTAAAATATATTGATCCATAGCAGTCTTCTCCGCAAGCGAGCTGGAGATTTCATTTAATGAATTCTTGATTCGTTCTTTATCTGCTTTCGACAATTTTTTCAAAGTGTACTCTTTCGATACTTTGTTTGGATCTGATTTTGAAGACACAGTAACCAAAATATTATCTTCATTCTCAAAGTTCGAGCTGCTTAAATTTACTTTCACATTGCTTTCCTTTGCTTCCATCTTTTCCAATTCATCTCCAAACATACTGTTGAAGCTCACGACATAAGGGCCAGGAATTTTAGCAGCATCCCAGGTGATAATGATCTCATTGTTGTACACCACTGGATTTTCCGCCTCTGGCAAATACAAATCGGCTTTATCTGATCCTCGGTGAACGGCTCCAGTAGCAGTCATGCTATTTCGCTTGGTTGTATTTGAACTCAATATGAAGTCCGTGTATTTATTCAAGACACTTGTACCACCGCTTACTTTTGAAGCGAGTTCATCTACTTTATATTTTCCGGCTTGTTTTAACTCCATAGGTTTACCACTTACGTGGACTAATCCCATATAGGAGTTCTCAGAAAGTTTTAATTCATCAGACGGTTTCAGACTAGCACCGACTTTAACGAGTTGCCAGCCGTCTGCGGCCTTCACTTCGTTTTTACCTTTATTAACCAGCACTTTAAAGGTGTAATCCTTTTGCGCGTAGGTGGCTATAGAACCAAACCAAGCGACCATTACTAAAGCCAACATCCTTGTTTTCATAATATCAAATTTAAGGGTCTTCAAATCAACTAGCGAAATTAGATATTCCAATGGAATTACCTGTATGGTCAAAAGGGAAAAGCCGCTGTTTGGCGGCTTTTCGAAGCTCATATCTTCTTTTATACTATTTCATCATTCCATGGCGAAGCAAAAACTCATCGTATGCTTCCCTGTAGAAGGTAACATCCGGAGCCAATTTAACGGCTTCTTCGTATGCTGAAATGGCATCAATAAAGAGATTGTTGTTTTCGTAGAAACTGGCGAGCAGGTACTTGTTGAGTGCTGTCTGTTCGCCCACTTCGCCAATGATTTCATTCAAAGATCCTTTTACCTTTTCGATTTCGGCAGAAGGTAATTTCTTAATTAAATGCCGAGTTGACATTTGTTTTGGATCAGCCTTCGAACTTACTTCAACCAAAACGGCTGTCAAGTTCGCAAACTTGGCATCGGTAATATCTACTTGAAATGTAGTTTCCGGAGTTTCTACTACTGCAAGTTCTTCCTCATACATATTCATGAGTTTCACTATGTATGGACCTGCTACTTTGCTGCCATCCCAATTGATTACGGCTGTGCTGTTGTAAATTCCTGAATGTTGGTTTTCTGGCAATAACACCTGAATGGTATACCGATCATCGCCTCTATGAACAGCTCCTGTTGCGCTTAATCTGTTTTTCTTTGCTTCTGCAGAGTTACTGCTCAATATAAAGTCGGCATATTTATTTAGAACACTGGTTCCGGGTTTAAGCGAAGCTGCTAATTCAGAAACCTTATAGGTCTTTGCTTCTTTTAATTCCATTGGCTTGCCTGAACTATGCACAAGTGCGAGATAAGCGTTATCAGTCAATTTCACTTCGTCAGTGGACTTTAGGCTGGCTCCGGTTTTGAGTGGCTGCCATGCATCGCCTGATTTTACTTCGTTTGTACCCTTATTGGCCAATACCTTGAAGGCGTAATCCTGTCCAAAAGCAGTAGCACTCATTAGAAAGAGAGCTGCGAGGAGGGTAAGATTGATTTTTTTCATTTCTTTAATTCAACGTTTAGACTTCGAAATTAGTGAATTTATTGCATTTACCTGTTTATACCTCCTTGGGTTTAGTGGTAAGCTTCAATACTGGTAATTTTAAAAGGGATGGTTTGACTAATCCATAATATACGTCAAAACAAGGTCCAACCAACGCCATAGCTCCCATTGTTGCGCCAAGGCTACTCTTGAAATTGAAAAATGCAAATAGTAAAACCACGGCAAAAGAACATAATACGATTTCAATCACCTGAATGATAACAGAGATACCATCATACATCACAGGCCACTTCCGATTTATTACCGAAAATAATGCCACGTTTAGTAAACAGATAATAAAAGCAATTGCGACCTCTTCAGCGGTCGAGAGTTGGTCAACATAATCTTCATTTAAGATTGCGGCAATGATATTCGCGTGAATAACCAAGCCAAACATGTCCGGGTTGGCCCTGCCTCCAATTTTTTTATTCAGAGGGGTAAAAAATTTATCATCCCATGCGGGATCGCCAAATCGATCCCCAAGAAATCCAATAAGAACAATTTTGTCCTTAATAAGTGTGGAGTCAAATTTTTCCTCAATTACATCTTCAATGTCCAAGGCGGTAAATGAAACCTTTCTCAATATGTCTGTATTTCCTAACTCAATCTTCCTTAGGTTTTTTAAACGCACATCCTCTACTTCAAAATTTCCACGATAGCTAATTACTTCAGTCTCATTTCCCCTACGCAGGAATTTTTTTGTTTTCACTGAGTCGTAAAGCATAGCCACCTGAACAGCGAATGCTAATTCATCTTTCCCTTTTACATCCCACTTTGGTGCAAAGGATTTACAGATCTTAATACCCTCCTGATATTGAGCATCCGTCACCAGATTAGCATAAGCAGAATGAGCTTTCTCCCGAAACATCCAATCTGCATATTCGACCGAATCATAAACGTCAACAGCTCCCGCGGCTTCGAGCGAATCGGATTGAAGAAGCTTGGATACCAGTACCAAGTTTGGGATTTCATTCATTGCGTTAGCCAATAATAAATTGCCTAATGTATCTAGTAGTTGAGGACAATCAGTGACGTTGTACAATCCCCCTTCACAATTATAGAAACCATCTATGCCGACTACCTTGGGTTTATATTTAGCAATGATTTGAAGTTCCTGTGCAAAATTCATTCGGTCTAGCTTACTGAAGTTTACTAGTACAATTTTATCCATTGTAACCCTTTCTTCCTGAGTTGGGTCTGGCCGAATGGAGTTGAAAGCAAAATCGCTCAATTCAAAATCAGATAATGCATTTGAGATGGGATCGAATGCATTGAAAACATTCAGCTTGGTTATTTTACCAACGCCAAGCATCACCACAAAAACGAAGATGGTAGCGAACAAACAATCAATCCAGAATTTTCTCATCTTTCAGAAATATGTATCAAGTAAATTTAGAAATTTAGACGGGCATTCCGAAACAAGGTTGATGCAAACTGTTAAACCACGACTTACTTCTGATCAATATGCAACCGGTATCTTATCGGGCGACCGCGTTATACTTGGTCAGGCCATTACCTTAATTGAAAGCAATCTTGAAATGGATAAGGTACTAAGTGCCGAAGTGCTGGAAAAGATAATGCCGCGTACAGGCAATGCCTTTCGATTGGGAATTACGGGTGCGCCTGGTGTTGGCAAGAGCTCATTCATTGAAGCGTTTGGGAAGTTCATTACTGAGCAGGGAAAAAAGATTGCTGTACTAACGATTGATCCGAGTAGTCAACTAACTAAAGGAAGTATTCTTGGTGACAAGACACGTATGGAAGAACTTTCCAAAAACCCAATGGCGTTTATTCGTCCTACAGCTTCTGGAAATACATTAGGTGGAGTTGCCAATAAAACCCGCGAAGTACTGTTGCTCTGTGAAGCTGCTGGATGTGATGTAATTATAATTGAAACGGTGGGCGTAGGACAATCTGAAGTGACGGTGAAGAACATGGTTGACTTTTTTCTGTTGCTTATGCTGGCTGGTGCCGGTGATGAACTTCAAGGCATTAAGAAAGGTATCATGGAAATGACTGATGCCATGGTGATTACAAAAGCCGATGGCGACAACATTGATCATGCTACAAAAGCTCAGGCAGAGTATCAACATGCTTTGCATTTATCTCCTGTATCAGTATCAGGTTGGCAGCCGAGAGTGGTTACGGCATCAGCATTCACAGGAAAAGGTATTGATGTAGTCTGGAAGATGATTAATGAATATCAAAACCTTACTACTACTTCCGGCTATTTGAAACAAAATAGAAGTACACAACACATCGCCTGGTTTCATGAGTACTTTGATCAATTGTTAAAATCAGACTTTCAACGACTTAAACATTTTCAGTCTACCTTAAAGGAGATGGAATATGATGTTGCTGAACAGAAGATGTCTGCTTATTCGGCAGCACATAAACTTCTGAAAGCATATTACGAAGAGGTGAGAAAAGTTAATCGTTAATAGTTAATCGTGGCGGGTTCAAAATTTTAAATTCTTCTGATGTCCACCGTTAACGATTAACCAATAACTGATTACTGCTATCTTGCATCATGAAAAAACTTACCCTCCTTATCCTTTGTGTAGTATTATTTGCCTGCGAGAAAAAAGAATCATCTGTTGTTGCTGATAAGCAAGTTCAAACCGTTACTAAATATGCAAGTGGATTCAACATTCAATATCTAGGTAATGTAAAATTGGTTGAAGTCACTTATCCTTTTCAAGGAGCAACATCGGGTTATAAATATCTGTTGGTTCCGAAAGGCGATAGCATTCCAGCACATGATGCTGATGTAAAAATTATCCGCACACCGCTCACCTCAATTGTGTGTACATCCACCACTCATATTCCATTGCTGGATTATTTGAATGAAAGTGATAAGCTTGTTGGGTTTCCCAGCATGGATTATATCAGCTCAGAAAGAATGCGCGCCCGCATTGATGCAGGAGAGGTTAAGGAGTTAGGTGTTGATAAAGGTTTAAACATAGAGGTTCTCGCCATGCTGAAACCCGATATGGTAATGGGTTACACCATGAGTAGTGACTTTGGTCAGTTTAAGAAAATTGAAGAGTTGAATATTCCCGTAGTGATCAATTCGGAGTATTTGGAGAAACATCCATTAGGCAGAGCAGAGTGGATTAAGTTCATGGCTGCATTCTTTAATAAAGAGAAAGAAGCAGATTCTATTTTTCAAGTAATCGAAAAACAATACAACGATACAAAGGCATTGGCGGATAAGGTTGCTAATAAACCAACTGTGCTGAGTGGAGTTGTATATGGTGATGCCTGGTTTTTACCTGGTGGAAAAAATTATGCGGCCAGACTTCTTCAGGATGCGGGTTGTCATTACTTATGGGATGATGATGCATCGAATGGATATTTGGAATTGAGTTTTGAAGGTGTGTATGAAAAGGCGCATGATGCTGATCTTTGGATTGGCGTTGCATCGTATGCTTCTTTGGATGAAATTAAAAAAGCAGATCATCGTTATGAAAATTTCAAACCACTCAAACAAAAGCAAGTTTATACCTATGATGCACGAAAAGGTGCGAAAGGAGGTAGCGAGTTTTTAGAACTTGGCTATCTGCGACCTGATATGATATTGCAGGATCTCGTGAAGATTGCACACCCAGAGTTGTTACCTGATTATACCTTGTTTTTTCATAAACAGCTAGAATAGTTTTCGCGTTATTATCATACACACTAACACACTTAAACTCGAAAACGCTTTTTCATTCTCATCATGAAAAAAATTCTTTCTCTTTTATTTTCAATACTTCTTACACAAACGCTCTTTAGTCAATCACTTGAGACGGTTATTCAGAAGGGTCATGAGTTGGCGGTGCTGGCTGTTGCTGTTAGTCCGGATAGTAATTATGTAGCTACTGCCAGTCGGGATAAATCTGCGAAGTTGTGGGAGATCAGCACGGGGCGTGAAGTGCGTAGTTTTTTAGGACATGAAGCAAGTGTTACCGCTCTTGAATTTAGCGCAGATGGAAAATTGTTGATTACCGGAAGTAACGATAAGACCATTCGTCTTTGGGATGTAGTGACAGGCAAAGAGCTGTATATAGTTGAGGTACCTGAATACATTCGCAGCGTAGGATTCGATCCACAATCACGATTCTTTTTTTATACCGGTCTCATTGATACGGGTGATGGCGATTCGCTTGTCGTACGTGATCTCAAAACGAAAAAAGTATTGACTAAAATTTCTGTCAATCCCGACAAAGGGTTGGGTACTGGAACAGAAGCAGTAGTTAGTGGAGATGGAAAAAGGATGGCGGTTGGTGAAGACAATCGTGTCGTTCGGTTGTTTCAAACCCGTGATTGGAAAGAGGTGAAGAAGTTTGAGATTGTTGATGGTTTTTGTGGAGGCTGTGGTACGCGCATGGTTTTTAGCCCGGATAGTAAATATTTATACAAAGCTTCACATAACGATGTGCTCCAGAAATATGAGTTGTCGACTTTCAAACTGATCAAATCATATGGAAGAGAAATTGATGACTTAACCGGATTGGCGATCAGTCCGGATGGAAAGAGACTTGCAATCTCTACTGAAAAAGATCTTAAAATTTGGAATGAAGCAAACGCACAACGAATTGATTCAGTCGCTGCAAATGAGAAAGGTAATTTTCGTGAGATTGCATTCACACTCAATGGAAAAAATATTCTTGTGACGAGTGACGATAATACTGTATTCTCATGGTCGGTTGATAAGAAGAGGAAAGATATTATTCTCACCGGATTTTTAAATCAACGCGATCTAGGAGGACTAAACTACGATCCGAATTTTTATTGGGAATCCTACATCGCGAAATATGTTCGCTTCAAAAATTCAATTCTCATTTCGAATGATGGCAAGACACTCATCAAAGGAAAGTTCGGAACGAAGGTAAAACGTTGGGACATTGCTACCGGTAAACTCGTAATGGAATATGTAGGTCATAAGAAATCGGTGCTATGTTATGATCTGTCAAAGGATGGCAAGAAGATGTTGACCGGTGGAGGTGATGGAAAAATTATGTTGTGGAATGTAGAAACTGGTGATTCCTCAACCGTGATTCAAAGTTATCGTGAACCGATCTTCGATATCCATTTTAATGATGATGAAACAAAAATCATTTCGTGCAGCTGGGATGCTTCGATGAAAATTCATGACATCAAAACGGGGAAGATGCTAAGTTACTTTGATCTTGAAAAATATTCAGCTTATGCCGTTACACCACACCCAAACGATCTCTACCTTATTTCTGCGAGACTGGATAATTCACTTCAACTCTGGGAAATCGACACGAAAAAGGAGGTGAGAAATTTTGTAGGCCATACCGATATAATTTCGTCCATTCAGTTGAGCAAAGATCAACGCACCTTATTGAGTGCGAGTTGGGATGGTTCCATTCGCTTGTGGGATATTGGTACAGGCCTTGCGATAAAGAAATTTAAAGGGCATCATGGTGCTGTGCACACTGCCCTCTTCAGCGCTGATGGAAAATCAATTTACTCTGCCGGTGCTGATCGCGTGGTTCGCGTTTGGGATATCAATACCGGAAATGTTACGCGCACATTCGAAGGACATAAGGCAGAGGTAACTTCATTATTGTTCAGTCCGGATGGAAAGCTTTTGATTAGTCATAGTGTGGATGGCGTTACTAAGTTTTGGGATTTGACGAGCGGTCGTGAATTTTTTGAGCACATTCATTTGGGCGAGAAAGATTGGATGGTGAAAAACCCGGAAGGTTATTTTAATGGAACAGATGACGCACGCAAATACATTCATTTTGTAAATGGATTGAAGACGTATTCTGTCGATCAGTTCTTTAATGAATTTTACAGACCCGATCTGCTTCCAAAAATATTTCAAAGCCGTGGAGGCAATGATGATTCGAAAGGCATTCAGGATAAGTTAAAAAGTTCACCACCACCAACGGTACGGGTTGCAGTAATGGCTGCACCTGAAAACAAAGCTGAAGTGTATGTGCGTATGACCGATAATGGCAATGGTGCGGAAAATCTTCGTGTTTTGCACAATGGAAAAAGTATTGTGTTAGATCGCGAAACATTAAAATACCCTTCTTCCAAAAATCAATTCACCACCTATAAACATATTGTTGATTTGATTGGTGGTGTTAATACATTCTCTGCTGTGGCAAGCAATAAGGAAAAAGTAGAATCAGATGCGCAGCCAGTTGAGTTGGTTTCAGATCATGCTTCGAAGAGCAGCACGTGTTACATTCTTTCAGTCGGTATTAATCAATATAAGAACAGTAAGTTGAATTTGAATTACGCTAAGCCAGATGCGAAATCGTTTAGCGATTTGATGGACGAAAAGAGTTCACAGCTCTTTAAGAAAATTGAATTGCATACCTTATATGACGAAGATGCCACACGAGAAAAAATATTAGCGAAGCTTGATGAGCTGGCAAGCAAGGCAAGCCAGGAGGATGTTTTTATTTTTTATTATGCCGGACACGGTTCGATGGTTGATGATAAATTTTATTTCATTCCGACAGAGAGCCTTCGGTTGTACGATGTGAGTTCACTCAACAAAGAAGCAATTGAAGCGAGTATGCTGCAAGATCGGTTCAGCCGCATTCACGCATTGAAGCAATTGATTATTATGGACGCGTGTCAATCGGGTGGATCGGTGGAGTTGTTGGCTACGCGTGGTGCGAGTGAAGAGAAAGCCATTGCACAACTCTCGCGAAGTGCGGGTATACATGTAATGGCATCAGCCGGCAGCGAACAATTTGCTACTGAGTTTGCTGAACTTGGTCACGGGCTCTTTACCTATGTATTAATTAAAGCACTACAAGGCGAAGCCGATGGTGCACCAAAAGATGGAAAGGTTACCATCTACGAATTAAAATCCTACATTGATGACCAGGTTCCTGAGATGACACGCAAGCTGAAGGGTAAACCACAGTATCCATACACGTTTAGCAGGGGTCAGGATTTTCCGGTGGTGATTGAGGAGTAGAATAACTTTTCCAAATACATAACCTCCAATCCAAAAGAGATTAAATGACAAGAGAAGAAGCTTTAGAGTTATCGATTTTGTTGTGTGGAGTTGGTCATATAGTTCTTAGCCTTGCCAGCACCGCAATACCTACTCTTCTAAATTGGAAGAAAGAACTGAATGTACTGCAACCACTTATCAAGCAGATGTTCTGGACGTATGCAGCTTATATTTTGGTAATCAATTTTTGTTTCGGATTGGTTTCCATCCTGGGAACTGCTGAACTTTTAAACAAATCATTTCTGGCTAAAAGCGTAACTATATTTATTGGCCTGTATTGGTTTGCCAGGGTAATAATTCAGTTTTTCTATTTTGACAAAACCCATGCACCAAAAGGATTGATATTCACATTAGGTGAAATTGGACTCGTTGCGTTGTTTGTTGTTTTTACTGTAGTCTATCTCGCGGCATTTCTATATAATCTCTCATGGATTTAAATCTTAGTGTTGTTATTGGGTGGGCTTTTTTTCTGTTATTGATTGGATACGTTTTACCTATTCTAAATAATAAAACAATTGAAAGAGCAATTGCCTGGTCTATTATAATTTTAACTACTCTCATTTCTGTAACTGCTACACTTGAGAGAACGGAAGTAATCAGAATGATTGTTATCGTTTCATTGCAATTACTGTCTATGAAAACAATTGTTATGGTTGAGACATATCGTGGGAAGCCAACTCTTAATTTTTTTCAATGGATTGTGTTTGCTCAAGGATGGTTCGGTATGCGCCCACGTTTATTTGAAAAATTCATTTCCAAATCGCTAAGTAGAATTAAATATTTTATCCTAACAGGAGTTTCAAGGATCGTAATTGGTATTATTTTACTCGCTCTATCAAAACGTATTGAAGAACAAATAACCCACATCTATTTCTTATCCAACTTGTTGATGCTGGCTGGTATAAGTTTAATCCTGCATTTTGGAATTTTAAATTTAAGCACTGCAATCTGGAGATTGTTTGGTGTTGATGTAAAAGAACTTTTCCGGTCACCGATTAAAGCTAAATCACTACAGGAGTTTTGGGGAAAGCGATGGAACCTGGCTTTCTCTGAAATGACCGCGCTTGTTGTATACAAACCCTCAAAAGGTAATCTTGGTCAAACAAAAGCCATGATGATTTCATTTTTAGTTTCTGGTGTGTTGCATGAAATAGCTATTTCTTTACCTGTACAATCTGGTTATGGATTGCCGTTATTCTATTTTCTAATTCATGCCTTGGCAATGTATGCAGAAGGAGAAGTGTTAATTGTAAAAAGATTATTAGCTCATCCTGTTTTCTCACGTGTTTGGGTTTTCAGTTGGCTGCTACTGCCAATGCCATTACTTTTTCATTCGAATTTTCTGATTAAGGTTGCTGAGCCGATTCGAAATGGAATTTTAAATTTGATTGATGTGTAAAATATTTTTACAACCTACAATCATATTCAGGTAATTAAGTATAGGAAAGGTTGTCTGGCCAAAGGCGCAACTCTATGCCAGATACATTTACCAGGGCCAGAATTTTCTGATGGCGATCAAAGAGTAGTATTGGTTAATAAAGGATGCTCATTGTGGCAAAGAAAAAGTAAGGATCACGGAAGTGCCAACATTTATTTTACTTTCTATTTGGATTTCCCCTCCCATGGATTCCATTTGAATTTTAATGAGGTATAAGCCCAGACCTTTGCCCTCCCTCACAGTTGAGAAACGGGTGAAAGGCCTGAACAATTTTTCCTTGTTTTCTTCGGAATCGAATCCGATTCCATTGTCTATGATGGTGATTATAATTTTATTTCCTTGTTGAATTCCAGAAATCTTTATTTCAGAAGAACGTGAACTCTCATAATATTTGATGCTATTGCTAATCACATTATAAAAAACAGATTGGACGTACGCCAGGATACCTCTTACAATGAAAGGTGGATCAAGCTCGTACTTAACCACAATATTTTTTTCTTTAATGGCCTCGCGGAGTTGGTAAATTATTTTATCCAACGTCTCCTTTAAATTCAGATTCACAAAAGGATCTTGAATTCCACTTTTAATATGGAGAATAGCAGTGATGTCGTGGATAACCTCATCTAAATCTGCTGACGATTGTTGCATTCTCCTGATCACTTCAGCATTGAAGGGTTCACTTAAATTAGAATGATTGAAAAGAGAACTCAATCCCATAAGACGGGCAACTGGTCCACGAAGATTATGGGCAGTCATAAATGAAAATTGCTCCATCACCAGGTTTTGACTGGCCAATTCCTGATTGGAAATTCTTAGATCGTGTGTTCGTTCTTCTATTTTTTGCTCTAGTTGGCTCTTTGCTTCCTGAAGTAATTTATTTTGTTCAACGATCAGTTCATTTTTAGCCGCCAGCTCGTCTTTTTGAATGACGAGTAAATCACCAGCCTTCTTTTTCATTCTTGAACTTTTGTAAAATGTAAAAGCAATTGTGATGAGACCAATTAAAGCACCCGTAGCACCATAGAGCAACCACCGTTGTTTCATCACTGTATTTTGATAAACCAATTCCTTTTTTTCTTGCTCCAGTCTGTTTTTTGATTCCTTAAAATTGAATTCCTCCTGCAAGGCTTTTTCAATCTTATTTTCGTTTTGTATGCTGTCGTTCAGTTCGGTAAATCGTACTTGAAACAAGTAAGCCTGTTTGAATTGCCCCGTATGAAAAGCAGCAATGGCCATCTCCTTATAGGCAGCTCTTTCATAGTCAAGGAGACCTGATTCATGAGCCAGTTCGATAGCAACCTTGGCATTCTTAATGACCTCTGAATATTCTCCAATGGCATTATAATACTGAGCGAACGATACTTTAAAATCAGAAATTCTTTCTGTACTCTTCATAGTCTCCGCAGCGCGCAAACCTTCGTTCAGGAATTCGAGCGCTTTATCGTATTTCTTCTGATGAATAAAAACCTGAGCAATGTCATGGCATGAGTACGTTATTCCACGAAGAATTCCTGCCTCCTTAAATGTATTTAATGCTTCAAAAAAATAAGCCAGCGACTTAGTATCGTCACCGAGTTTGTCATATACCAGCGCGATATTGTTTTGTGATGCAGCAATCCCCTGTTTGTCATTTCTTTTTCTCTGGGCCAGACTTTTTAAGCAGTAGTCTAACGCCTTGGAATAGTTTCCTATTCGAAAATAGATGTTGCCTATATTGTTATATGAATTCCCAATTCCATCAATATCATTTAGTGCTTCTTTTATTTTTAAACTCTGAAAATGATAATTGAGGGCCTCTTCATAATCACCAAAATTTGCAACAACGTTGCCTAACCCATTGTATATTCTTCCAATAGCCAGACTATCCAAAGCTTCATTAGCGTGTGTCAGTGCGGTATCATAATAGGCCAGTGCTTTTGTGCTATTGCCCAAATTGTTATGGTAAACAGCCAGTGCACCATACGCACGTGCAAGTCCTTTTGTAAAATGGATGTCGCGGGAAAGTCTGATGGATTGATTGGCGAGCAAATAGGTACTGTCAGGGTTGGAGGTCCAATAGGTATACGCCAGTTCTGTCATTGCCAAAATCCGTGTTGTATCACTGGATTGCTTATCCTTAATTATGGAAAGGAATTCTTTTGGATTTGCGCTTTGAGAGAACGAAGGGATGCTGATCAAACCCATTGAAAAGGTGACTATCAAAGACCAAAAATGAAGCCTCTTTACAAAAAGTGTAGGATTCAAGCGCATAAACGAATATCAGGAAATAATTTACAAAAGGGACGTTAAATTTATGGGAGATGATTTCAGGAATTCAACTGTAGTTCGTATCAGTCTAAGGTAAGATTAAAATGATGCATTTTATTAAGCTATTCGATTGTATTTAATTTACATGGGGGTTTAGCATTTTTCATGAAATCACCATTCATTTTTACTTCTTCACTGCCTTCTTTGTTGTTTTGGCTCGCGCTAACTGAAAGGCAACCCACAATATCCATATGCATTTAGGAGGTGAAAGGATTTTCAGGTGGTGATTGAGGTATAGGTAGGTTTGCTGTTGTTGGCCGAAAGAATGTCCCTGTTGGGCTGGTTCAAACCACACATTAATTTATTTTCTTATGGTAGAATTATACTCTAACTTCTCGAACTCCCATATTACATGTAGAAGATTTCTTGTTTCTCCTTCCATTTTCCAAAGGCCAATACCCTCCATATAGTAATAGATTCTCTTGCCATCAAATAGCAAGCCGTTTGAAAGATTTATGGTTTCTGTAATTTTAATTGCGCGTGTGTTTACATTGTTCAGTTTAAATTTCACCCATTCGGCTGCGAAATTGGTTTTTCGTCCGAGTGAATCTTTGTATGACCACGTTAGAATTTGTCCTATGCCTGGCACTTTCAGTATAACTTTTGGTGGATCGTAGCGTGTTATCTTGTTTGATTCGGAATCTGTTGTTGATATCAGTTTAATTAAGTGAACTTCTGTTGGAGTGAACTCAACGGTTCGTGTTTCAATACGTGTTGATTTATTATGATATTTAATTGTATCGGTAATTTCATAGTGGTCTTCTTTTTTTAAGTAATACATCACACGCGCAAATTCTGATTGTTTGCTGTTGTGATCGGGCATGTTGAAGATTGCTTTATTCTTTTTTGCTGCTGGTAAAAAATAGTCTCTTGAGCTTTTTTGAGCAAAAGCGGATAGAGCAGTACTAAGAATGAGCACTATGAATAAATTCAACGATAATTGTTTATTGAACCTGGATTTCAACAAGATGGTCATAACCGTGCATGAAGTTATGATGTATTACGTCTCTTTATAGTTTTAATTCCACGCGTAAGTTGCCATTGTTCCAGAGAATGACAGAAATTTTGAATTACGGCACTACACTGATTTTTTTCTTAAAACTGTAATACAAATAGAACAACGCAGGCAAAATAAAAATACTACCCAATATCAATGCCCAACTCAAAGCCTCCATTGTTTTATCTGGAGCCTGATAATGGAGCAAGGATAAATTAGAACTGTTTTGCAGAATAATGAAATCCGGAAAGTGTGCGTAGCTGATGACTAGCAATATCATGGCAACCTGGAAGCCAGCCAATGCGCGGATGATAATTGTTTTTGCTCTTTGTATTGCATACCATAAAATGAAGAGGGAGATCGTAGCCAGGAGAATAGCAGAAACCCCTATGTTATCTTTCATTACCCACTGCCGCAATGGAACACCATCTGTTTCTGCTGCAATAAATACTAAGGTACCGCACAAAACAGCAACAATGTTCATTCGTTTTGCTTTCGCGATGAAACGAATACTGTCTTCTTTATTGCCGGCTTCACCGATTAAATAGATGGAAGCTAAAAATCCACAGAGCGATACGGTGAATACTCCCACACAAATAGAAAAAGCATTGAACCAGCCCAATACATAAGCAGTCACAAAATCAGTTGCCTCTGGATTAATGTGGCCTGATATTGAGCTCCCCGCTATGATTCCTAAAAATAGAGGCGTGATAAAACTGGAGGATATGTAAATGCGATTGTACCAATATTGCATATCATCGTTTATCGCGTCATAATGACGAAATACAAAAGCAGTACCCCGCGCAATAATTCCAAGCAACATAATGGTTAATGGAATATGAAGATAGATGGTGAGAGTTGTGTAGATGTATGGGAACCCAACGAACAAAATAACGATCGCAATAATAAGCCACATGTGATTCGCTTCCCAAATGGGACCGATGGCATAATACAATGTTTTACGAGTGCGTTGTCTGTTTTTTGAAGAAGTAAATAACTCGATGATACCCGCACCAAAATCAGCACCACCTAAAACAAGATAGAGGAGGATAGAGAGCCACAGAAAAACAATAACAATGACAGTACTCATGATTTAGGAATGGATGTTTTTTGTTTCATTGTGTAATTCGGGCACCATTTTAATCTGGCGCTTCAATAAAAAAATTACCATCACCGATAAGGAAATATAAATCGCGATGAAAAGATAAAATGAATATATAATTCCGGGCATTGGAGTAACGGCATCTTTCGTTTTCATGATACAATGGATGATCCAGGGTTGTCTCCCAACTTCAGTTACAGTCCATCCTGCTTCAACGGCCATAAAACCCAGTGGTGTAGCCAAAACAAAAAGTTTCAAAAACCAGGGCGCTTGCATCCAAGTTTTTTTTCGGAATGAAATGAAATATAATATTGCGAGGAGAATCATAAACATTCCGATGCCCACCATAATTTGAAAAGCATAGTGTGTAATGATTACAGGTGGATGTTCATCTTCGGGTATCGAATCCAGCCCTGTTACCTCCCCTGTAAAATTTCCATATACCAAAAAACTCAGCATGCCTGGAAGCTTGATGGCATAATCCACTTTCTTATTTTCTTCATCCGGAATACCACCTATAATTAACGAAGCTGATTTCTCCGTATGAAAGTGAGATTCCATTGCAGCAAGTTTTGCGGGCTGGCGCTTTGCTACGTCTTTGGCAGATAAATCGCCACTGAGTGGCTGGAGTATTGCCGCCACCGCTCCAAAGACAATCGCGATTTTGAAAGCCTGGGTATGGAAAACGACATTCTTCTTTTTTAGGATCATCAATGCGTGTATACCCGCAACAGCAAAACCTGTAGCGGCAATAGCTGCTAGTGTCATGTGTAATGCCTGAAGCAGCCATGCATCATTGAACATTGCTTTTATGGGGTCGATGTTCAGATACTCACCATTCACAAAATCAAAACCAGCAGGACTGTTCATCCATGCATTGGCTGATACCACCAATATACCAGAAGCCAACCCACTTATGCCCACTACCACACCAGTGAACCAGTGAAACCAACGATTGAATTTATTCCAGCCGTAGAGATAAAATCCAAGTGCAATGGCTTCAATAAAAAAGGCTGTACCCTCTAATGAAAAAGGCATTCCGAAAATTGGACCAGCATGTTTCATAAACTCTGGCCAGAGCAAACCAAGTTCAAACGATAGCATGGTTCCGGAGACAGCTCCCGTTGCAAAAAAGATGGCCACACCTTTGCTCCACGCAAGGGTAATGTTCTTAAAAACTTCATCACCTTCTCTCAACCATAGGTAATGTGACACGGCCATAAAAAAAGGCATCACCATACCGATGCAAGCATAGATAATGTGAAAGCCCAGCGATAAAGCCATCTGCGACCTGGCCGCAATAAAATCGTCCATTGGGAGAAATGTTTGTCAAGACAAATATAGAATCAGATCGACAATACCACGACTTTAATTCAGGCAATAGAAATTAATCAAACGTTTTTCTTCTGCTCGTTAATCCGAACCATTTTTTCTGATTCTCATATTTACGATTTCGATAACCAGGGCGAATGCCATTGAGAAATAAATGTAACCTTTCGGCACGTGAACATGCAGACCTTCAACCACCAACACGGTGCCAATCATGAATAGAAATGATATGGCTAATAATTTCATTGCAGGGTGCTTGTTAATAAATTCACTGATTGTCTTCGCGAAAAGCAACATGATAATCATGGAAAGAACGATTGCCGCAATAATTACCCATATCTTGCTGACCAGCCCTACGGCAGTAATGATGGAATCGAGCGAAAAGATCAGATCAAGAAAAATGATTTGAATGATTGCCCCCCTTACTGTTAAAGCCTTCTTTCGTTCTTTATCATCATCCTTTCTTCCTTCTACTTTATGATGTATTTCGGTTGTGCTTTTCCCAACCAGAAATAAACCTCCTGCAAGTAAGATGAGATCTCTATAGCTGAGATTGAATTCATTGATTTCTATGATAGTATTATTTAATCCGATGACCCACTGGATACCCAAAAGGAGTAGTAACCTTCCAACCAACGCCAGTAATAATCCTACAACGCGCACCTGTCTTTGATTACCTAAGGGCATTCTTCCAGCCACCAAAGAAATAAATACGATATTATCAATTCCCAACACAACTTCTAAAAATGTTAAAGTGAGCAGGCTTATCAGAGTGTCGACACTTAAAAAATCCATCGTGTTATTTCTTGGTTAATTCTTCAACTGTTGGTTTAGAGGATAGCTGCATAAGTGGATTTTGTTAGTTTACTCTGCGTCTGCATTCCAGAAATCGACATCCAGTTTATAATCACCTTGCGGTTGCTTACGCCAAACGTTTATGTATTTCACCTTAACATGGTAAACGGAGTCTTTATAAAGTATGTCGGAAAAAGTATTTCCGGTTTCATAAATAAGATTTTCATCCCCTTCAAGGGTCAATGTATGAGTTTCCATTTTTAGAAGCTTTGACGATTTGAAATCGGCTTGCCAAAAGGCTTTGATACTATCGCGACCTATAATGAAGTGTGATCCATTAGGAGAAAGTTTAGCTGAATCGGTGTACATCATGGCAAGATTATCAGCGTTGCCATCTTTAAAGCACTTCCCTAATATTTCATTTTGCTTTTCTACAATGGCTCTCATTTCATTTTTAGATAATCCAACTGAAGAGTCTTTACACGAACTCAACAGGAATATGGATATGCAGATTGAGATAAATAAAATTGGCAAGGAGACCGCTAAGGAATTTCTGAATTTAAATTTCATCTACAAGAAGTTATAGAACAAAGATAAAATTAACAAATAGAGACAGCACTTAATCAATCGAAGGAGGATCAATCATAATGTGAGCGCGGTGTGTTCCCGGATCCATAATCCAGGGCATACCCGGTGCTTCAGGTTTTGTTGGTAGTCCGGTGCTGGCGGCTGTTGCCCATGGAATGTAAACCACATATCTAAAACTGCCTTTCGTCACTTCGCCAGTGCTGGCATTGTATGCATCAGCAGGAGCAGAGTAAACCTGTAGGTTAGAAGCTTGTTTTGGCATCACTAATTTTCCTGATTTCGCTTCTGCTTCACGGATATCAAATATTTCCTGAAAGGATTTTCCGGCAGCTTTCAATTCCCGGCCGCGCGCCATAAAAGGGTCCAAATCTTTGTGATAACATGATACACTCAATCCATTTTGTTTGGGGTTGTCTGCAAGACAAACCAATTCATTGGTACCTTTTCGAAGAACAATAAATTCACCTTTGGCATCATAGCCATATACCATGGCGCCATCGCGCTTGTCTCCAGGTGCTGCAAGCAGAGCTGTTTTAATTTGTATCTCAGCAGATGGAATTTGAGCATGCGCAGCTAGCGTGCAAATCAATGTGATGATGAATGCGGATGTGTATTTCATGATTGATGCATTTTATTTTTTGTCACTTCTTTAATTCCTTATCAGTTGTCTTTATTCCTGACGGATCATTCACATGAATCGCAGGATTCTGTTTTGCCTTTCTTGCTTGTCCAGCAGTCATCATAGATGGAGCAATAACATAATTCAATATTAAAGGTGTGTTTTCGAATGGCACTATCCAATGAAATAGCATCCCGAGGACTTGTAATTTCCAGGAGACTAATCTTTTCGCCAGAGGCAAGTACTCTTGATTGCACAGCGGATATATCTCGGTTTAGGTTTCGTCCAACCAATTTGAAGAGTATCGTATCAATGGCTGTTTCTTTATACTCAACGCCATCCAAAATGATTCGATGTTTTTTAATAATGGCTGGTCCCACGCCTTTATTAACTACTTTAATATTGATTCCAGAACTGCCATTGGAAGAAATGATTTCAACAAATGGCCAGACAGAAGAATGAAGTTGTTTACTCATCACCTTAGCCTGATAAATGTAAACGAACATGGTGCAAAGACCAATTACTACGGCCAATACCGCTACAATAAAATCAGGTCTCCATTTTTCGGAGCTCTCCATAGGCTACTTTTTTTAAAAGATCAACAACTACTAAATTCTGCAGCCATTTGGGTATACCGAAGATTTAGTTCTAAGCTAAAGGTAAGAAATAATCGATTTAATTATTCGATTGGAATCCAGATAGTCTTTAAATCAAAACGTAGATGTATTTGCTTTTGTAAGGGGTTAACTTTTTATTCTTACTAACATCATTTCTTTTTCTTCGCTACTTTTTTCGAAGCCTTTTTTGGTGCCTTAGCTTTGATTGCTCTCTTTGTTGCTGAAATGGATTTAGTAATCGTTAGTCCATTCTGAATTTGTTTTTGATCTTTTACTTTCGCCAGAGAATTAAGGTAGGCCTCCTTCACTAATTTTTTAATGTACGCTTTCGGAAATTCATTAATGCTTTTTACTAAGATGTAACGATACTGATTTCCATTTCCTAACAGGATTTTTTTCGGATCAGTAATTTCCGAACCCCAATAAAATCCAAAGTGAATATTCTTGCTTGTTCTCCCCACAGCAATGGAGCAAAAGGTATGGCCCACACGGTCTGTTGGCGACCAACCAAATGCGAGCGCATTATAGTTGTCGTAAATCAATTCATTGGTTTGTGGATAGTGGTCCCACACAAAAGCCCTTAACCACAACACAATTTCTTTCGTGTCGTCTGAAAAGGGTTTCAAAAATTTCAGTAGATCCGTTGTTTGTTCCTTACTCATTGATCAGAGAATGGTTCCGAAAATCTCAAGGACCGGGCGCCATACTAAGGTAGTGATACGATCTGAATAACCATTTAAAGAATTGTTCCTTTTTTCAATTCATATAAGATGCAATAGCGATAACTTACCTACAACAGAATTCAAATCCGAAGGAGATGATTAGTCAAAATACCATTCGTACGAGCTTTTTGTCATGATGCCTATCGGACCTTCATAGATTCCACCGCGGTCTCCTATATCCTGTACTAATATTTCTATGGTATTGATTCCGTTTTTAATGAGCAGATTGGCCGGGATGACATATACTCTTCGTTCATCAAAGGAGCGACTTTGTAAATAGGCTTTTCTGTCATTTGTTTTCCCTATCACTTTTCCATTTAGATAGGTTTTGTCAAAATCATCAATTTTTCCAAGCACGAGCACCAACTCTTCTTTGTCGACAACCGTAGCGCTGATAGTGAACGTTCTTTTATACCAGACAAATCCATCATAGTGGGAATATCCTTGTTGCTCCCACGGTGATGGTACCATGATTTTACCCCAACCTTTATCATCTTTAATAGGCTCCCAGTCGTCTGATGTTCTAAAATTCCAGAGCCCATCTAAATCGACTACCATTCTGCTTTTGGAAGATTTATAAATACCAAGTCTGCCATCTACTATACCGCCTGTAATGGTTACATCAAATACGCGAATGGCGATTGTATTTTCTCCTTTGTAATCAATGATATCATTCGGGATTGAGTACTTACGTTCTGCATTGTAAGCTGTCTTAAATTTTGGAGGCATAGAGCCTGAGAAACCAATCAATGTACCGTTAATGTATATCTCATCGCAATCATCAATGTATCCCATGTTCAGGTAGTAGTTCTCATCTTTGGATAGAAGACGGCCATCAAACTTTTTTCGATACCAGGCAAAACCATCGTACCCGTTAAAACCCTCTTCTTCCCAGGACGATGGTGCCTGAATAACTTCCCAATTAGTGTCATCATATTTTGCAGCAGACCAAGATGGTTTGTCGCCTACCTGAAATTTCCATTTTCCAGTTAAGTTAATGACCTGCGCTGTTCCCGATATGCTAATAAGGGTAAAGGCAAAAGTGATTGATAAAAGATGTTTCAAGAAGGTTAGGTTTAAAACAGGCTCAAAAATACGAATGTTTGGAGCGGGTGAGCAAGTTCTAAAAACTGCATCACCCTACCCAAACAAATAACTATCTTGATGCGAACAAAGAATAGTTATAAGTAGTTGTCTCAAGTTGAGGCGTCCATTTTCCTGTTTTAGAAGCCACCATCTTGTAGGTTACAATCAATTGAGGGCTTTCTACTTCTATCCAGAAAGTATTCCCATTCATAAGTGCAACATTGTAGGGTTTTATAAATCCTTCCACAAAACTCTTCCCTTTAATAACATCTTTTTCAATCAGACCGTCTGCATTGAAAAATTTTACTTCCACTGATTGGTCAGTGCTATAGCCGTAAATAACTTTAATCGTGTTGAGATTAGTACCCGGTACCACTTTGACAGAAGGCTGTTCCTGTGTTTGCGCATGTGCAGTGCTTAAGGTGAGACTCGCGATAATGGCGATCACCACTCCGAAGAGGATTGTTTTGGTTTTCATACTATTTAAATTGTTAGTGCTTTGCATTGTTTGATTCACAATACAAATAACGGAGCCTTTAGAGCGAAGATGTCACCGTGCGGTAAAGGTTTGTAACAAGATGTAACAAGATGAAGAAATCACGGTTACGGATTCATCAAAGGACCAGTTTATACCCTGTTCCGTGAACTGTGATGATAATTTTAGGTTGATTAGGACTGGTCTCAACCTTCTGACGAATGCGTACTACAAAGTTATCCACTGTACGGGTTGTAGGTTGTTCATCGTATCCCCATACTTTTTTTAAGAGATCATATCGGCTAACAACTTGATTTTTGTTTTGATAGAGGAATGACAGAATTTCAAATTCCTTATGAGATAATTTTATTTCAGCACCATTCTCCTGAGCATAAAAAACATTGAAGTCAACTTTTAACCGACCGATGGCTGTTGAGATATTTTCTTTGTTTATCACAATCTGACTTCTTCTTAGAATTGCCTTAATCCTGGCCAACAATTCGCGAACACTAAACGGTTTGGTAATGTAATCATCAGCACCAAACTCAAGTCCTAAGATTTTATCGATTTCTTCTCCGCGCGCGGTTAAGAGGACAATTGGTGTTGAAATGCCTGCCGAGCGAGTTGCTTTGCAAACATCGAAACCAGAAAGCCTGGGAAGCATAACATCAAGGAGGATTAAATCATATAAATTTGATCTTATTTTTAATAATCCGGCTTCGCCATCGCTGGCAACATCTACTGTATAAGATTCTAGCTCCAGATTGTCTTTCAACCCGAGTTGCATGGATGGTTCGTCTTCAATCACTAAGATGTTTGGCATTTTCTAATGGGCTAGGGGAAGGTAAAGTTTAAAGGTTGATCCTTCTCCTAAGTCGCTACTAACGGAAATTCTTCCATTCTGTTTCTCGATCAGCTGTTTTACCAGTGAAAGACCAAGACCAGTGCCCTGGCTTTTTGCAAGATCACCGCTGGAGACGCGATAGAATTTATCGAAAATATGTTTTTGATCCGCTTTGCTTATTCCAATTCCAAAATCTTTCACGTGTATCCCGCCCATGTTTTCCCTGATCCTCACTGAAATTTCAATTTTCTTTTTGTCTGCGCTGTACTTAATGGCATTGTCAATCAAATTGATAATGATTTCAGTCAACGCTTCCTTATCGGCCATCACGTAAAGAGGTGCACCTTCGTCAAACGAATATGTAAAGCCCTTATTTTTCAAATGGAAACCATAGGTCTTTAGTATTTCGTTAATCTCATGATGGAGAAGAACGGGCTCAATGCGAAGCACTTTTTTTCCAGCTTCTGTCTGACTGAAACTCAAGATCTTATTGACGATACCCGAAAGCCTGTGTGCTTCTTTGCTAATGATGGTATAGTATTCTTGCTTCTTTTCTTCTGATTTCGCACGGCCCATCTCAAGTGTTTCAGCAAACATGCGGATGAGTGCCAAGGGCGTTCGGATTTCATGTGAGACATTGGAAACAAAGTCTGATTTGTTTTGAGCAAGTTGAACTTCTCTTTTCACACTCCGGAAAGCCAACAGCAGGGCAATCACTAAAACAATATCGAGACCAATTAATAAAATTAAATTTGTATTCGTTCGCTCACGAACTATCTCCTTTAGTGAAGCACCTTGAGTACGAATGCCAAGCGAGTAGTCAGGTAAAATCCAAAGTTCTTTTGTGAGCACGGATTCGTTGATGGAAGCCGTATCACTCAGCATCGTAGAGTAGAAAGGTGTATTCGAGTTTTTACTAAAAGCCGATAGGATAAATTGATCTTTCGATACAATTTGAAGTCGTGGACCAACAATATCTTCGATAAAGATTTCAGGGTTAATGATCAGGCCGGCAATTTGTAAACGATGAGGGCCTTCAATAACAAATACAAGCAATTGAAATTGTTCCACATACTTCCATCCTTGTTTAATTACCTCTGTTTTCCTAAAGCCACTCTTCTTGTATTTTATGAGTTGTTGTAGTACTGAAGCATTTTGTTGGAGACTACTCTGGATGGGTAAGAAAAGGGAATCGGTTTGAGCACTGTCCAGGGAAAAAATACGAATGTTTGATTTTTGATTCAGCGAGTCAACGATAAAGGCAAGATGAATGGATGAATTCAATGTCAATACATTTTGAATTGCGGAAGATATTTCTCCTTCTGCAATCTTACTTTCATTTCCCAATTCGATTTTAGATATCCATCCATTTAAAGCATCGTCAGAATATTGGTTAACGGAAAACAGAATAGCCTCAAGTTGTTTTTGATAAATCTCTTCAATTATTTTTTCATCCTTGTTTAAGGAAGAAATTTCATAGACCGAAAAGAATAGAGCTGGAATCAGAAAGATCACAGTAAGGATGATGGCAATTCTTTTGGTAGGGCCCATGGATTGATGCTGGAGTAAGAACCGTGCTAAAATCAAAATTAGTAGTGTTACTTACGCTATTGCATTGAATAGGTTTTATTTACACAACCTCAACTCGCAGAGTCCAAACGATCAAAATAGCTTGATTGAGAACGATATCACTGGATTTGATCCATGCTATAAATCGAATAACCTTTTAAAGAAACCTTTCTTTTTTTTCTCCTTCTCTCCAAAGGTTCGTGTCGAGTCTTTGTCTTTCTTGCCGAAAATTTTCTTTAAGAAGTTCTTATCCGATTTGTAGAGATCACAGGAAAGTTTGCGTTCCAGGTTGGAGGACAGTTCGGGAAAATGAGCTTGACTTAGCTGTGTAAGTTCATTATCAGTATTTAGCTGCTGAAAGAAGTTCGCTACAATGGGCAACGCAGTGGTTGCTCCTTGCCCAAGAGATGTTGAACGAAACCGGATTCGTGGATCATCAGCGCCTACCCAGGAGCCAACAACTAGTTTTGGTGTCATCACAATAAACCATCCATCTGCATTGGATTGAGTTGTTCCAGTTTTGCCAGCCATATCATTTGCAACATTATACTTTGATCGCATGCTGGCACCGGTGCCTTCATTGACAACGCGCTTTAACATGTGAATTAACATCTGTGCATTATCTTCCGATAGGACTCGTTCACCTGTTGCTGATTTGAAATTTTCCAGAACTATATTATTGCGAGAAGCAATGGCAGTTAAATAGTATGGTTTAACGGAGTGACCATTGTTTGCAATAGTCGAATAGGCAGTAACCATTTCTATCATTGAAATACTGGGAGTGCCGAGCGCCAAAGAAGGCACAGGCTCCAAATCGCTTGTGATTCCCATTCGTTGTGCTAAGGCTATCGTATTATCAATACCAGCATTCTCAAGAGTATGCACAGCAACCGTATTTACTGAATAGGTTAATGCTCCTTCCATTGAATACTTTAAATCGTAATTCTCTTCCGTGTTTAAAGGTGTCCACTCTTCAGCTCCTTCGTATGTTGTTTTTTCAGCGGAAATAAAATCACATGGCTTTTCACCTTGCTGTAATGCAGCAGCATAAACAATCGGCTTGATAGTGGAACCTACTTGTCGCTTGGTGCTTTCTCTAACGTGATCGAACTGAAAGTAATGATGGTTAATTCCACCTACCCAAACCCGAATGGCACCTTGTTGTGGATCCATTGCTAATAATCCAGCATTCAGAAATTTTAAATAATGTTTAATCGAATCAATTGAACTCATCTCCACTTCCTTTTCCCCTTGCCAGGTGAATACATTCATTATGGTCTGTTTCTTCATCTCTTGAAGAATTTCGGAATGTGCCAAACCCGATTCTTGTAAACTCTTATATCGATCTGAATTTCGTATAGCTTCTTCCAATACATACGGTTGATTATGCCAAGGATCTGTTTTTGACCAATGCTTTAAGAACCGATCTTGCAGCAGTGTCATTTGTTTTATCGTTGCTTCTTCCGCATAGTGCTGTAATCTTGAATCGATTGTCGTGTAGATTTTTAGTCCGTCTGTGTAAAGATTAAACGGCTCTCCCTTTTCATTTGTATGATCGCGACACCAAGCCAATAATTCACTTCGAATGTATTCCCTAAAATAGGGAGCCAATCCAGAGTGATGCGTAATCTTGTTATAGAGAACAATTAATGGTAATGCCTTTAATGAATCTGCTGTTGATGATTTCAGTTTGCCATATTTTTCCATTTGTGAGAGCACAACATTTCTTCGTTCTTTTGAACGATCAGGAAAGATCCGCGGATTGTATGAATGCGTTGCTTTCAACATACCAATTAACACGGCACCCTGATCAACAGAAAGTTCCTCAGTTGATTTTGAAAAGAAACGTTGAGAAGATGATTCAATTCCAAATGTATTATCTCCAAAAGGAACCGTGTTGAGGTACAAAGCCAACAACGTATTCTTATCATATACATTCTCTAGTCGCGAAGCGATAATCATCTCGCGCATCTTGTTAATGACTAGGGAAAACATCCAATAGTTCTTGCGCGGGTATAAATTCTTTACAAGTTGTTGTGTTAATGTACTTCCACCACCGGAAGCATCATTCTGAAGTAAAAGACTTTTTATTAGAACGCGAGCAAGACTTCGATAGTCAATTCCATTGTGATCGTAGAAGCGAATATCTTCTGTTGCTAATAGTGCATTCACAACGTGTGAAGGTATTTGATCATATCGAACGTCAGATCGTTCCTGAATGAAGTATCGACCCAACAGGACACTATCGACACTAAACACTTCTGAAGCAACTGGATTTTCTATTGACTTGAGTTCTTCACCACCGGGAACATTGCCAAAGGCCCCGCTCCATACCAGAAGAAATAGAAATAGGACGCAGCTGAGGATTGCGCCTCCCAATAATCCACAGACGACCAATATCTTTCTTACATGCGACTGTCGTCTAAAGAAAACAAGGAATTGTTGACTGGATGCAATTACTTTTTGAAAGAGTTTATTAACCATGCGGACGTTTCGATACTACCAAAACGCAAGTACGATTAAAAAATTTTAATACAGGTACCTTAACCATTTATAAGCCGGCTGATCTATAGCATTAAAAGAAGACACCGCCATGAATAGGCAGCCAGAAGTTTCTGTTTGTCTACATAACTGTCTATTTATTTCTACAATTTCTTCAAACTCAAATAATAATCACGCTGCTTTTTAGTTAGATGTTCAATGGCGTAGCGCAACATTGTGCGGGGCATCGTGGCGACATACTTAACCAGAAAGCTGATCAATTTTTTAGGATCTTTTTTTCCTGCTTCACGAACCCATCCGCCAGCAGCTTTCTGGATTAAATCATGTTTGTCGTTTATCAACAACTCTGCAATTTTAAACGTGTCTTCAATCTCGCCCTGCCTGATAAAAAAGTATGTACTGACGATGGAGGTTCTACGCTCCCATACATTTTTCGATTTCGCCAGCTTGTATAAAATGTTTCGGGGTTGATCAAACAAATAACCACCTACTACATAAGGCGCTGATCGGTCAACCAAATCCCAGTTATTAATTCGGTCATGACGATCGATGTAGAGATCAAATAATTCTTTCTTTCTACTTGCTGATGTTTTTTTATTGCGCGCCTGAAAATCCATAATGCTAACGGCACCTGTACGTACTTCGTGAATGGGGCTTTCCAAAAGTTTTTCAATTTCGGAAGGCATCATGTCCATGAATTCTTTGGCCAGCGCAAATACCTGTCCCATGCGCACGCCCATGAATTTATCGCCTTCAGCATATTCGCCACCGTCTGATTTAAAATAGCGTTGAATCTTCTCAAGCTCTGCAGCAGATTGGTAAGTGTTTAATCGTGTAATAAATTGTTTTGCATTGACTTCACTTGAAGTACTGGTAATCTTCTTTGCTGGCGCAATGCGCTTCTTCTTAACTAGTGTTTTCGTTTTGATACTTTTTGCCATGTCACGATTTTTTTTTAGTCAATGCTTTCGTTTCATTTTCTTTGGCGCGTGCCTTCACTATTTTTTTTATAAGTGCTGTCGGTAACTTTGTGCCAGGAAGAAAGTGAAGTGTCATTCCGGAAACGGTTACTCCCTTAAGTTCATCTTTTAATTCTTTTGTTAAAGTAGAACTCATTGTATACAAACTACAATATTTTTTGTTGGTGCCAATAGCTACTAACATGTAGTAATGCTTAAAGCTCGGCACCTGATAACTAATCGATTCTTCGGCCTTCGGAACAACTGATTTTATAATGGCACGAAGTTCTTCCAATGTACTTCTGAATGTCTCGGGTTGCATTGCAATGTAATCGTCTATGTTGAGTGGTGTGCTGGTATTGGCTCGCGACATAGTTTTGAATATTGATGATCACTCGGATTTATTATTTTCCATCATATGCTTTCTGAAGGATGTCGATTTCCATCTTCGTCATTTTAAGCATGGCCGTCATTACCCGCTTTGATTTCACAGGATCTTTGCCTGACATTAACTTGCCTAATTTAGTAGGTACAACCTGCCAGGACAAACCAAATTTATCTTTCAACCATCCACACTGCGATTTTTGCCCGCCTTCAGAAAGTTTCCCCCAGAACATATCTACCTCTTTTTGCGTCTTGCAATTGATCACGAATGAAACGGCTTCTGTGAATTTAAATAATGGACCGCCATTCAGCGCAATGAACTCTTGTCCTTCCAATTCAAAGTTTGCCGTCATCACTGAACCTTTTGGTCCTGGGCCCGCCTCTCCATAGCGAGAAACTGACTTGACCTTAGCACTTTTAAAAATTGACGTATAGAAGTTCATGGCCTCTTCAGCATTGCCATCGAACCATAAGAAGGGTGTTATTTTTTGCATGGTTTTTTTTGTTTGATTTTTCGCATAGCATTTGACGGGATACCTCCAAACGCCTGATGTATCAAAGCTAATGTCATCATTCGGAAATCACGTATGCTAAAGGCGTCAAACTAACGGGTTGATTGCGACAACATGGATTATTTTTATTGTTGACTTTCAATTCCGGCAACCAACTCAGTAATGATTCTCACCAATTCTTTTTTATTGGATTTTATTTGCTTCATACTTTCAAAGTAGGCCAGACGCCTGTCTTTGTATTCGCCTTCCAGCAATTCTGATTTTATTTTCACAATGAAGGGATGATGAAATACAAGGAGAAGTTTATCGCCTTGAGGTGACCCCGGTCTAGCGGGACCAAACGTCACCATGTCTTGAATGTAATAGTAACTTGGTGCATTCCATTTTATGCGCTCATCAATTCGTTTATCAACACCCTTTATAATTTTCCTTAACTCTTCCATTTCATCTTTCAACGGATGCTTCAAAGTTTTCATGTAGCTGGTCACCTGTTCTTCATCTGATAACTTGGTGGGTTTCTTCTTAGGAGCTTCAGCCTTTTTAATTGTCATAGTTTCTGTAAAAGGAGAGACGTTAGATACTGAATATATAAAGTATGGAATTCTAAGTTAAGTACCGCTAATCACTTCTGCAAGGTGGGCTTTATTTGTTTGGGCATAACGGAGAGATCAGATTGGTTAGGCACAATAAAAAAACAGCAGAGCTAGTAAAGCTCTGCTGCACCAAACTATATTTAATAAAAATCAATTACTTCAACTTCATTATTTTACACGTTCCTGCCGCTTTGCCATTTTGTAGATGAACAATGTATTGGCCTGTCGGAAGGTTGGGAATTTTTAACGATACTGAGCCACTGATCGAATGATCTACCTTAAAGTCGGTGATGCGTTGACCCAGAAAATTCATAATCTCAATTTTTCCATTACCAATAAACTCCTGGGTAAGTTGGATCGACACTTCATCTACGAACGGATTGGGATAACATGAAAGCGAAATCTTTTTATTGTCTTCCGGAATCCCTGTTACTTCATCATCACCAACACCTCTGTCGCCAACAGAGAAATAGACGGGCCACGATGTTAAATCATACAAACCGGTAACGACTCCATTCGAAGAAATCTTATCACTGTTTAATGTAACATACCCGGTTTTATAATTTCCTGCTTCGTTGTCGCTCGCGAAAGCAACCCTTGTGTCTCCTTTATTATAGGATGGCCAACCCAATGAAGTATTTGTTGCTATAAAGTTGGTTTCATTGGTTTCGATGTTCGTACCAAAAATGGCATACTCACCAGTGCCTGAATCGATGTAATCAAATGCGATAATGTTGGGATTGTTCTTGGCGAATGACGGATCGCCAATGCTTACACCATCTGGCAAGCTTGAAAATAATTTAGCCACTTCACCATCCGAAAAATCTCCGGCCTCAATATCCCAGACATGGATAAAATTTACATCCCAATACTCAATGTCTGAACCACTGCTGTTGGCAAGACTGTTGAAAGCATCATACACCAGGTACTCTCCTGTATAATCCCATTCCAGTGCATCAGCATACAACGGCCCGGCAGAAGTAACACCTTCAGTAAAAGTCGGATTGTATAATTCAAACGATCCCCAGCTCTCGGTTGTAAAATCATAAACATGAATCGATTTATCATGACCGGTTGTTACAGCAGCCATCCGATTTCCTCCTTTTGAAATTACTACGTTAGACCAGATCGGGTCATCCTGAAGAACAAATTCGCTCAATGTCTCATTCGGATCGGTTATGATCACATGGATGGTATTATCTCCCGCAACGAATACGGCAGCGCTTCCATCATCTGTTACGCTTGGTCTGCTATTGAAAATTGTGGTGGATAATGGGGTCTCACCTGCTGCTGACGTTCTATATAAAGAATTCGGATCAGCAGGATCAGTACTATAAACCAATATAAATTCTGATCCAGGGTTAGTCGGTAAACTTTCACTGTAATTACCTCCTTGTCCGTTACCAATACCAACCGCATCAAACGCCACTCCGGCTTGTGTAGCCTCCGAAGAAGCTGCTCCATATAAATCTCCTGCGGCTTTGATGACTGCTAATCTGAGATCTATAAATTGAGATGACTTGGTAAGGTAATCGTCTAGTGCTTTGTAGAAAACAGCCGCAGCTTTATCGCGTGTGATGGCTTCTGCATATAAGTAGAAAGCGTGATTTGGAATTCCACTGTTTACATGTACGCCAGCATTATCCTCCGTTCCAGTATACTTTTCATTCATATGGCTGGGTTGAAATCCTGGATTGCTCAAATTCGTACCTCCATTATGAGGGTCAGACAAGGAACGCAAAGCACCCGATGGAAATGCTGCAGTCTTTACAATGTCTTCACCAATTAACCAATCCGCTGGATCCATCATAGTACCAAAAATATCGGCCATAGATTCGTTGATCGCGCCCGACTCTCCCTGGTATTCCAGGTTAGCAGTATTCTGCACAACACCATGTGTCATCTCATGCCCTGCAACATCCGTGGAGCCTGCCAGTTTCTTGAATGCAACATTTCCGTTTCCATAGAACATGGCTTTTCCATTCCAGTATGCATTATCAAGTGCAGTCCCATCTTCATCCGGTGTATTGATGATTGAAATAATCGTACCACCATCTCCGTCAATAGAATTGCGATTATGTTTTGTTCGGTAGTAATCATACGCAACACCGGCATTAAAATGAGCTGACACCGCAGTTGCGTTCGCCCACGTATTATTGGTTGATGTTACATGCTTGAAAGATTGATTGTTTCCAAAAGTGTTGTTTAGGTCGATGGTGAAAATTCCGCCAATAGGGTCATCGGGAAGTGTTGAGTTTACAGCACTATACATCGGGCGTGATGCATCGATCAGGAAATAGTTCGTGCCAATTTGGTAGGTATTAATACTACGTAAAGCGCCATTTAAATCACTGACATTTGTAGCGGTACGCGGACCATCAACAAAGCAGGTGCTGTTAAAATGGTGTAACACATTTCCGGTATGGGCATCTACAAAATATTCCCACCGCGCTTGCACAGAAGGGCAATAGACAATATGATATGCCAACGTAGGTATTCGAACTAGTCCTTTACTTTCATAAATACACAGTGTCACTTTTGGTTCTGCATGCTCAACTAATTTCTTTTCCAGCGAAGTAAGCTCACGAAGTGATGAAATTTTTGTCAGGTCAGTTCTTACCCGATCGATGGCTGAATAATTAGAAATGGAAGGCGTAATGTTAATATCATTTGAAAGGTTTAAATACTTGCCATTGAATGCTTCACCTTCGCCCGATGCATTCAAATGCACAGCCACCTCAGCTCCATAAACCGGAATACCTTTATAGAATTGTTGCAAGCGTATGTGTGTATGATTATTGTTGTCGGTTTTGGAACGTAGAATAATGAAATTTTCTTCCGGATGATCCATTTTCAACAACGGTTGTAACTCCTTTAAGTAATCAACACATCCAACATGAAGGTCCTTTCTTGCTGATGATTGACCGGAAGTTGATTCCCGTTTCGTTTCGATGAAGGAAGGCAATGCATTTTCATCTGTTTGTAGAATCCGATGATTGTGTATCAAGGGATTAAACATTCTGTTCTGTGATAATCTACCGGATGAATTACTGTGTCCTTTAGTAGGTGACGCGACATACTTAATCTTCTTTGCTTGTAAAGAAGAAGTGTTTACTGAAGCATCTTTCTTTTTCTTAGAGTCGAAAGTGTGTTGTGCTTGAAGGTTTGCGCAAGCGATGAGCAAAAGAAAAAATAGGAGAACGGGAGTATATGTATTTTTCATATCGAGAGGGTTTTCAATGAGGAATTTATTTGATCGGCTTAAAGCGAAGGGAACTTATTGCTGAATTAATTTCCTGATAGAGTTTTTGAATGGATTCAGGAACCGGATGCCCCACATCGCCCCATGTTACTTTATGGTCTTTTGAATTTTCAGCATAACCAACGAAGTAATAAAGATTCCCAGGATGATTGAATTGTTCATTTGATTGTGTTTGTTCTGAAACAGACTGAATATACTTCAGTGCATGAGCCTTCTTTATCTTACCACATTCAGTATATTTTATTTCACCAATGCCTTTTCCTTTAAAGACTTTACCAGACGATGTGATTTTATAAACAGTGGATGTTCCGGCAAAACCGCCACCGCTTCCAATCGTTATATTTTTTTCCTGAGCGGTTGAAGTAATGGAATGGAAAAAAGAGAGAATAAGGATAGTATAAGCTAATTTCATAGAGAGTTTTGATTATATCGAAGTTAGTTTATTTCGGAAGTCTAATTCAATTTATTTTTCTTTTGTGCTCTTCATCAGCACTTTTGGTTTTCTGCTTAAAATCCAATGTGAAAGTAACACGCTTACCTGTTTCAGGACATCCCCTTTTTAGAGGATTTTCAGGGATAGCATTGATATTAAAAGCTGTAGAGATTGATTTGGGAATTAATTCTATAAAAATCAGTTTTACGGTTCCTTATTGCTTTCGCAACCCGGAAAAATTTATTCCCACTTCTTTTTTTAAATAGACTATTTAAAATATCACGTTGTTACGTTCACGGTGATTTTCCCGTTAGCATGCGCATTAAGAACAAGGGCGGCACAAATTATAATACTGTTTTTCATGATGTATTGTCCCACCAGGGTAAAGGCATAAGGTGAGGTGGTAAACGAAAGATCTACGAAAAAGAACAAGGGTATAAAAGGCATATGCCCGATGGAGTAGAAGCATAAAGAAAACAGATTGCCTCCAGATGCCAGCGAGTAGAAATACTCCCAACACGGTTTCCCATATTGCCAATAGAAGAATGGATGTAGTGCTCGAGAATAAACCGAACGTAATAAGATCTATTGTGTCTTTCGCTAGTTGATCTGCTGGACTAAGTTTCGGAAAAAACTTCAACGCTCCAAACCAAATATACACAATCCCGATACTGATGCGCAGCAAGTTCAACGCATTACGATTGATCCAGTTGTTAATTTTGTTGTTCATAACACTTCATAATGAGAAGTGCTAAAACGAATTTCTTAATGATGGTATTTCTATGATTTAAATCAGCTTTTGAATTTTATTTTGATCTAAAGTAATCGAAGATTTTGTTGACGCTTACTCTTCTTTAGTTGTAAGAAAAATCATTTGCCCGTAATGACCTGACAAATGATTGGTTCTGTTCATCAATAAATTTAATTTATTACGGTGCGGTTCTTTTTTAAAATCTTCTTCCGAAACAGCATTGTGTTTTTTAAACCAATCGTCTGCACTCATTTTAGCAAAATGGGATGCCAATTTTTCATTAATAGTTTTCCAATTCTCCCTTACTTGTTTGATGGAAGGCTTTGGAATTCCTGATTTATCGGGATTCTTAATGAAGATGTTTTCTAATTCAGGATATACCTTATCACCTAAACCTAACAGGGGGAACATGCCATCATGAACTGCAGCAAGATGTCCTAACAAATAGACACCACTATTGCGACCGGAAGAGACTTCGTTTTGTAATTTTTCGTCTGTAAGGCTTTCTGTTAATTTATTCGTTCGGCTGATGTAAATATTCCAGGCATCTAATGCCATTTTAACGAAGAGTTCATTTTGTGTTTGCATAATATTGAGGGATGATCAGTTTTTAATAATCAGAATAGTCTGTTGGTGCAAGTAACCTGGTGTCGTTTTTGGAAACGGTGTTTTTATACTCATCGATGGTAATGAGTTTTTTCCATTGTGGGTCATCCACGAAGGCTTTCCAATGCTCATCCCGGCTGGCTCGGTTTTCAAATGTTGTCATGTAAATAAGATTCGGCATTCGGTCTCCCGCTAATACCTCTGCATAAAATACGGCATTAAACTGTAGACGTTTGAATAGCCCGATCTCATCGCCTGCGTTAAACATTTTCACTTTGCTCCAATACAATTTTTCAGTTGGGCCTTCATAACTGCGCAATTCATAGATGCGTTCACTTTTTGGTCCCGTTAGCTTTGGAGTTTCCATCATGGGCATATTGGCAAATGCACGCATTAATATGGTTTCCATTCTATCATATGGTACTTCATTATATTTTGAGTCGAGGTAAGCAGTACCATCCGTCAATAACTTTTGATCAGCAGTAAGATCAGCAGTGATTTTATTGAATTCATCCAGCGACTGAAAAGCCGTCAAAACATAAATTGCTTTTCCAAAAGCTATTGTGTCAGATGCAACGGGTTTAAACACACCTACTTTATTTTTTCCTGCGCGATGTAAAGCCGGCAGGTAAGCTTGCTTGAGGTATTGATCAATTTTTTCTTCCTGGACCTTATTCTTTATTCTGTAGACAATAAGAGAATAAAATTCAAGCTTCGGACTTTTTGAGAAGCCAGGCTGCGCAAGCATCAACAAAAGAGCGATGGAAAGGATGACGGTTTTAGTGCGATTCATATAGTTTGATTTTACAGTGAACACTGAAAACGAAAGATAGTTCAATCTGAACTCAGATTTGGTAATTCCATATTCAGTTTTTGCAATCAGACAAGAAGTTATAGCCGCTCATAAAAATTCTTTCCTAATCCCTCAAAGGAGTAGCAAGATTGTGTAAATTAAAATTCCCACAACCAACCCTCTGAACCATGCGACCTTTTCTAATCCTCCTTTGCTTCCTGGTATTCAGCATTTCGCAAGCGCAGCAAAATGCTGTCGGCATATTTCAAGATCATATTGACATTGGTAATCCCAAAATTGCCGGTACTACAGAATACGATGCTGCAACACAAACCTATACCTTAAAAGGAGCGGGTTATAATATTTGGTTTGGTCGCGATGAATTTCAATATGCATACAAAAAGATAAAAGGCGATTTTCTACTCACTGCCAATTTTGAATTTGTGGGACAAGGTGTTGATGCACATCGCAAGATTGGCTGGATGGTTCGAGCCAGCGCTGAACCCGATGCCCCTCATTACAGTGCAGCACTCCATGGAGATGGCATGACGGTACTTCAATGGCGCATGATGAAAGGGGCGTTCATGCGCGATCCGGAAGATGAAATATTTCCAACGAAGAAAAACTATCAGATCGTTCAGCTTCAACGCATTGGAAAAGTATTAACCATGCGTGCAGCGCATGTAGGCGAACCATTGCAGTTGATTGGTACAACGAGGATGGAGAATATAGGCGATGAAGTATTGGCTGGATTATATATCTGCTCACACAATGCTGATGCAAAAGAAGAAGCGCACGTGTGGAACGTGCGCATCGATAAGCCAGTGCCTGACGGTTATGATGGATACAAAGATGGTCGCATCGGTACACGGTTAGAAATAATGAGCGTAATGGATGGTAAGCGCAAAGTAATTCATGAATCATTCAAAGGCCTTGAGGCTCCAAACTTTATGCCGGGTGGAAAGAAATTATTGTACAACGAAGAAGGATCGCTCTATAAAATTCCGGTTGAAGGTGGAGCGGTTGAAAAACTCAACACCGGTTTTGCCAATCGCAACAACAACGATCATGGTATATCATTCGATGGAAAAATGCTGGCCATCAGTCACCATCGCGATGGCTTGCCAGGCGGAGGTTCTACAGTTTATATATTGCCACTAGAAGGAGGCACACCCAAACTGGTTACAGAAAAAACACCAAGCTATTGGCATGGCTGGGCGCCTAGTGGAAAAGAAGTGGCGTACGTTGCTCAACGCGATGGAAAAGTATATGACATTTATAAAATGTCCATCAATGGTGGCGAAGAAATTCAACTCACCCATAATAAGGGTATACATGTAGATGGACCAGAGTATTCACCTGATGGCAAATATATTTACTACAATGGAAACGAATCGGGCACGATGCAGATATGGAGAATGAAACCTGATGGATCAAACAAAGATCAACTTACCTTTGATGAATACAACGATTGGTTTCCACACATCTCACCGGATGGCAAGTGGATGGTGTTCATTTCTTTTCCGCCTGATATTAATGTGAATGATCATCCGTTTTACAAGCATGTCATGCTTCGCATGATGCCAGTATCCGGTGGCGCACCAAAAGTGCTGGCGTATTTATATGGTGGTCAGGGAACGATCAACGTTCCTTCGTGGTCACCTGATGGCAAATACATTGCCTTCGTAAGTAATTCAGAGAAAGGAGAGGTTCAAAAATAATTGGAACAAGGAATAGAGCCTTGCTTTTGTTAAGCGCTGATGGTCTACACTAATCTACTATAAGAAGAAGACACAAAGTCATTTCCAATAGATAGGCTATCTTTATTCACAGTTAATATCCAGGTTGCCCTGGCATTCAGCTCGCCAACAAATGTATGATCATGGCTGCCATCGCATACAACATCAAGAAGCTCATCAAATTCAGAGCACCTATAGCGATAAGCAGGGTGATGGAGGTAACAGGTTCATCGAATCTGAACTCAGTAAATCTTGTGTTTTTTTTGAGATCACTATCTCTAATCAGGAATTGAAGAATGAAGACAGAAAATCAATACCATTGTTTACTTATCAACAACGTTGTCAACATTGGTTGGATGCTAAAATCCAAATTAAAACTCATTCAGTACTTATCCACAATTTCTATTTAGAGAAGTCGTGCAACAGCTACCTTTGTTGTAAAACGTTTGTCTACTCTTCATCAATTTCCGCCATTCTTGCGTTTATGAACTCGAAAAATTCAACATCCTCAGAAATCTCCCAAACCTCGTGGTCCCAATCAACGGTTGAATTACTATATTTTTTGTAGAAGCATTGAGCGTTTCCACTTCCATCTGGAAAGAACTCAAGTAAATCATTGAACGAATAACCATCCGGTTGAACATTCTGTTCCTTACAGATAGGATTCATCATTTCGGCCATGACTTTTATTTCATCGTTGGCCATTATGAAATGTGCATCATAGATTTCTCCAAAACCGTTATGGATTGAATAGAAAGCTTTCAGATCAGTCGGCACATTCCAACTGTATAATTTTAGATTATTATTAGGCTCTGGATTAAAAAGTGGCGCTCCTCCTGTGTATACTTTATAATAATCTCTACCATCGTGAAGTTTCATATCAAGTAAATAATGCAAATGCCAAGTGTCTTCCATTCTCTCAGTATATATAAATTTGCATCTGCCTTTTAATGATGAAATCAAATTTGGGATTTTCTTAAAAATGGGTTTAAAATTCTCGTCTATAAAATCCTTTATGCTTTTATCGTTCAAGCTTGCCCAAGGGCAATCTTTCGGGAATTCTCCAAGGGAATAATAGTTTGAACTATTTCTTGATTCAAATACAAGCCTAATTCCTTCAAAACCATATTTGTTTATAATTGCGTTTTCTAAGTTTGTAGTTCTGATAAATTCAGGGGTAAAATCTTTTTCTCGATCTGTTTTAAGTTCAATTCTTAATTGATTTTGTAATTCCGCGGTCAATTTTTCATAATTCAATTTTCTACTATTCTGACTCTTCGCTCCAAAAAAAGATAGGATTCCCATTATCAAAATTATATGTTTCACTTCTGTTCTCAAATGTTTTACAACGTTTATGTTTATGACGGCTTGGGTTTAAGATGCGCGTCACTGTCCCACGTTGCTGAACGAAATTAAGAAAACTAAACTTTAAATTTACACTGAACCCCAAGCTGGCATAAACATTTTGTTAGCGGCTGCCAAATTATTCTCACTCTGTCATTCCAATTTACGAAGTCAGTGAAGGTAAATAAATATGTCATTCTTTGACTTAACACCGATTGATTTAATTCTCGCGGGTGTCCACGATGTTTCTTCAATTAAAGGAATTGCAATACTTTTAAAGTAGTCCTAGTGCGCGTGTTACGTTGTGCTTCGCTTTCTTTTTTCTTACTGGGCTTACGAGGCAAAGGGCTCACAAAGGTTTTGCCGCGCATGGTTCTAAACATTAGCGAGCCGCCAAATTTACCGCTAAAGCCGTCAATCAATACATTGTTGGTTACGGTTGCCATAACGTTTTATTTTTCTGTACAAGGTAGCGGCTTTGTGCTCTATGCATTGCTGAAATAAGGACAGGAAGAACGCTTTTTTCTTTGGGCTTTATACAAAGTGTCGATGAACGACAGGGAGGCCTCCGTTTGAGTTCAGCATAGTTTTAGTCAAGGTTCGGTGAAGGTTCGTGTTGCCTTGCATAATTCTCCACTCTCTCTCCCCATCCGCTCTCGGTCCACGCAAGCGTTAAGGAATGTTTAGATAAGTCTTCGTTAGCCATTAGAAAAATAAGAGTCTTTGGGGAAGGATCATTAAACCGATAAGAGTTACGAATACCGACATCGAAAGTATCCAGACATGAAATGTTCAACCGGTGTAGTGAAAGCTTAAAACCGTGATATGCAACAATTAAAGTTTTTTATCGTAAATTAGATTCAAAATCTAACTATGCTGGTCATCGATGGTAGAAGCTAACCCCGCCAAGTTCTATTTTGCAAAGTATTTTTTCCTGGGCTTTGCATTTATTCAGTGGATCGTTGCCGCCAGTCTACTCCTCCGTTTTGAATTCAACGCCAAGAACTTCTTCACCGCGCTCATCTTCTTCGCCCTTGGACTAACGCTCCTGATTATTTTTTCAATTATCTCGGACAAGATTAAGCGAGTTGCTATTGGTAAAAATAAAATCGTGATTCTGGAAGGGCATCGCAATACACGATTCGAATGGCCTGAAGTAAAATCGATCAAAATTATTCCGCTCGTTCATTTATACAAGCTGCGCATAAAAGGAAAAAAAGGCAGCATCTATTTTTTTCCATCAGAAAATATAGATCCTGCCTTTGGTATTCTTGCCAAGGACACTTCGAAAATGGGCGACATCGTTGAGAAGCGTAAGAAGGAACACGGAATTAAGTGAGTTTCTGTTTCTTACTATTCTAAATTCGCTCTCCTCAATTCTGTATTCTATTTTAGCACTCCTAATTCTTTCCCCACTTCTGTAAAAGCAGCAATCGCTTTGTCTAAATGATGTTTATCATGGGCAGCAGAAATTTGAACTCTTATTCTTGCTTTTCCTTTTGCAACAACAGGGAAGAAAAATCCGATTACATAAATTCCTTTCTGTAATAAGCGTTCAGCAAACTGTTGTGCAAGCGTTGCCTCATACAACATGATTGGAACAATAGGATGAACACCTGGCTTTATATCAAAACCGGCTTTCGTCATCGCATTTCGGAAGTACGTTGTGTTAGCTTCCAGTTTATCACGCAAGTCAGTTGTTTCGGAAAGCATGTTGAAGACTTCAATAGATGCTCCGGTGATTGAAGGAGCTAATGTATTGGAGAATAAATAAGGTCTTGATCGTTGACGGAGTAATTCTATAATTTCTTTTCTGCCTGAAGTGAATCCTCCGGAAGCACCACCCAATGCTTTGCCCAAAGTTCCAGTGATGATGTCAACTCTGCCCATTACACTACAATGCTCGGGTACACCCCGTCCCGTCTTTCCAATAAATCCGGAAGAGTGGCATTCGTCTGTCATCACCAATGCTTCGAACCGATCTGCGAGGTCACAAATTTTATCTAGCTGTGCAATCGTTCCGTCCATAGAGAAGGCACCATCGGTTACAACGACAATCTGTTTTGCTCCGGCTTGTTTTGCATCTTCGAGTTGTTTTTTCAAATCGTCCATGTCATTATGCTTATAGCGATAACGCATGGCCTTGCATAGACGAACGCCATCAATAATAGAGGCGTGATTTAATTCATCTGAAATGATGGCGTCTTCACTTCCAAACAACGGTTCAAATACACCACCGTTCGCATCGAATGCTGCAGC
This sequence comes from Chryseolinea sp., assembly GCA_039930485.1. GTDB lineage: Bacteria > Bacteroidota > Bacteroidia > Cytophagales > Cyclobacteriaceae > Chryseolinea. The sequence goes on along the minus strand of JBDTTT010000017.1, from coordinate 17,390 downwards.
ATATAATATAGTATCTTCTGTGCCGAGAAAATCAGAAATCTTTTTCTCCAGCTCTTTATGAATATCCTGTGTGCCACAAATAAATCGCACAGACGACATGCCAAAGCCATGCGTATCAATGGCCCGTTTTGCTGCTTCGATAATACGTGGATGTGATGATAATCCTAAATAATTATTTGCGCAGAAATTAATTACCTCTTTGCCTTCACTGGTTTTGATATCGGCACCCTGAGGTGTTGTAATAATTCTCTCCTTCTTAAATAAACCCGCCTCTTGAATTGACGAAAGTTCTTTTTCAAGAACAGGTTGTAACTTCTTATACATATTAATTCATTTTCGGTTTTGGTCTGAATACCGGTTTCGGGGCAGCAGGTTTTGAAGACACTTCCGGTTTTGTTGCAGAAGGACTTTCGTTGACGACAGATGAAGATTCTGTTTCTGCCTTAACAACCATTTCGATTTTCAACGTATACTTTCTCCGGATGGGGTTGATTAAATACAGTTTTTGAGAGGTGAAACTGTTTGGATGCATCTGCTCGAATTCAACCTTCCAATTTTCCCAAACGGAAGGTTCAGACCCGTGAAAGGCACGGGAATCAATCTTTTTCGATATTAAATAGTCTTCAAAATTCACGGCCGCTAAGGTAATCAAAATGACTCCTAACGCATGGTAGGCGAACGGTAATTTTTGGTAATTTCGCCCCCACTATTTCAGTAGGCAACAAAAGTCAGAGCAAACGAAAACCTTTGGTTAAACAAGATGAAGTATGAAGAGTGAGAAAATTCTGGTTATCGGAGCAGGTGGGCAGTTGGGGTCGGAGTTAACACAAGGCTTGTGGCATTTGCATGGAAAAGAAAATGTAACCGCTACTGATATTAAAGACCCTCAGGGCATTTTAGCCACTGGAAACTTTGCCATACTGGATGTGCTGAAGCATGATCAGTTTATTGACTTCATAGGGAAGAACAAATTCACGCAAGTCTATCATCTGGCAGCTGTTCTATCAGCAACGGGAGAAAAAAATCCAAAGCTTGCATGGCAATTGAATATGGATGGATTGATCACGGTGCTTGACGCAGCGGTTGAATATAAAATTGGTAAGGTATATTGGCCGAGTTCCATTGCCGCGTTTGGTCCAACGACTCCGAAAATAAAAACACCTCAGGATACTGTTATGGATCCAACAACCATTTACGGAATCAGCAAACAGGCAGGGGAGCGTTGGTGCGATTGGTATTTCAAAAACAAAGGTCTGGATGTTCGCAGTCTTCGATACCCTGGTTTAATTGGATACAAAACAAAACCGGGAGGAGGAACAACCGATTATGCGGTTGATATTTTTTTCAAAGCGCTTACGGATAAAAAGTTCGAGTGTTTTCTAAAACCCGATACGTACCTTCCCATGATGTACATGGATGATGCAGTAAAAGCCACCATTGATTTGATGGAAGCATCACCCGAGAAAGTTAAAATTCGGTCAAGTTATAATGTAGCAGGCATGAGTTTTTGTCCTGCAGAAATTGCAACAGAAATAAAGAAACACATTCCTGAGTTTACGATCACCTACAATCCTGATTTCCGCCAAGCCATTGCTGACTCCTGGCCAAAATCGATTAACGATTCAGTGGCCCGTATTGATTGGGGTTGGGAACCCGCTTTCGGATTGGAAGAAATGACGGAAGAAATTTTGACCAATCTTCCGGCTCTGTTAAAAATTATTGGATAAGAACTTTGATTGTCTCATTAAAATCAGATCCAATAATCTGCAGATAATAAACTCCTGGTTTTAAATCATCCTGTAAAGAAATTACTTCTTTGTTTTTCGCGATGGACTGCTGTGAAATTTCCTTACCAACACTATTTAGTAATATGATGCTGATATAAGAAGTCACTTCATGGTTTATTACAATTGTGAATTTATGATTAGTAATGGGATTTGGATAAATTGTTATCTCTGGTTTATGATCGTCAAAACTCCATTCCGCTAAAATAACATTGGAGTATTCGTAAGACCAATCCAGGTCAACGCGCTTAAGGCGATAATAATTTTTGCCACTCAAGGGCTCTCTGTCTTGATATTCATACGAGGTCGTTATATCCAACCCGCCTTTACCCTCAATCTTTGAGAGCGTTTCAAAATTCAAATCCAAACCTGCCCGCTCTACCAAAAAGTAGTCAAAGTTCTGCTCGTATGCGGTGATCCATTTTAAATTGACAGACGCATTCGAAATGTTATCAACTTTGAAAGAAATCAATTTCACAGGAAGAGTACCTCCAGGGGACAGGGTACCGACACCTTGAACATCTCCATTGCTTGCTCTCCAAAGTTCGGTTCCTCCGACATCAATTGTATTTGATCCACCAGAACCTGATCCATCAATAATGGGATTGTTTGCAGCATTTCCAGTTACGTTTTGTAACGTCACAGACGACCCTGATGAACTCAGATTTAGTTTACCTCCTGTTACAAATATTAGTTTCGCAGGGTTGGTCGAGGTATTAGGAGAATTGTCAGTTCGTAAAATTACTGATACCGTTGGGGTAATGGTGACCGTGCCGGACGCTATTGTTACCTGATCATCTATTATTAAAACATCGTTAGCTGATAATGCAGGAAGTACACTGCCAGCGCATGTACTGCAGACCGAACTCCAAATAGCTCCTCCCCAGGCTCCATTAGCAACCGTGTAGTACGTGGTGGCTTTTGCTGAGACAAAGAAAGAAGAAACTAAAAATAAAAGTATTGATTTTTTCATAATGTAGTTGAGTTGTCATTCTTGTTAAATCTCAAAATTCAAAGCAATGACTACCAATTCAATTGCTTTATGAATACTGCGCTTAACGCTTTCAAGAAGGGAATGGAACTTTAACGGGACAACTATATTACCGGGAGGAAATAATGAAGGAATGGCTAACCTACCTTGAAAGATGCCAGACTTTACACACTTATAAATCAAAGAAAGGGACAAACAGTAACCTGTATTTAAAAGAACTCTCAAGAATATTTTTACTCTCGAGAATATTTTTAAATCAAGGAATTAGGATTTTAATCATTCTACTGAATTTTTCCCCCGAAATCTTTAAAAAATAGATACCAGGTTTTAAATTCTCTTGTAATGAAATTTCCTGCTTATTACTCAAAATGGATTGCTGAATAATTTCTTCACCCATACTATTTATTACAATAATATTGGCATCAGAAGTTACCTCGTGGTTCATCTCCATCGTGAACGAATGGTTGATTACTGGATTTGGATAAACTGTTACATCAATCTCCTGGTTTTCAAAACCCCACTCCGCATAAATTACATTTGAGTACTCAAATGTTCTGTCAAAATCAACACTCTTCAGTCGGTAATAATTTTTTCCGTATTTAGGTGATGCATCCAGAAAGTTATATTGAGTTGTTATGTCCAATCCACCCTTTGCATTAATCTCTCCAACTACTTCAAAGTTCAGATTCTGATCAGCCCGTTCAATCAAAAACTTTTCAAAATTCTTTTCCATGGTAGTAACCCATTGCAATGAAACACCAGCTGTGATAACTTCTTTGACTTTGAAGTACAACAACTTTATCGGTAAAGGGCCATTGGGTATGGTTCCAATCCAAGTAAAAAATGGGAGATCATTAGCTTGCAAGTCACTTTTTGTTCCAACGGTACCGCTTACGTTTTGCGCAGTGGTTGTTCCATTTACATATAATCCTATTACGGGTGATCCATTACTTCCAGTGGGTGAACTTCCACTGTTTGAGTTTGTGACCGTATTACCTCCGCCACTCCCGAGATCAATGTTGCCATTAACATATACTTGTCCACCACAGTTAATGGTTATAACGGTTCCTCCTCCACTCGTTCTGGTAATATTTCCAAACACGGCCATTCTTCCATTTTGATTCACAGTAACGTCACCACTTCCTGTTAGAATAAGATCTGATTTAACAACAAGGTTGGCATAGATTGTCATGGTGGTACCGCATGGAGATGCCGTAGTAGTACCCACAATCATCCAGGGATTTGCATTTACAGTAAGCGTTCCAGTAATGATCATGTTCGAATCTGTTACTGAACCCGGATTCAACTGGATTTGTCCATTTGCTGCCACGTTTCCGGTTATTTGAATTGAACCGGAGTTGGTCAATGAGTTTCCGGTATTATTTTGTGTGAAACTACCGTTTATCTGCATGGTGCCTGAGTTGGTTATCACTCCGGAAGACGACACACTACCATTAACGGTTAAAGTTCCTCTATTATCAATAATGGCATCTGAATTACTTGATGTTGACAAGGAAACGGCAGTTACGGAGGCGCCCGCATTAATAGTAACCATTCCATTACTCGTTGCAGCTAATGTGTTAAAAGTTGCAGAACCCGGGGTAGCTCCTCCAGCTATTGTTATCCTTGCGCCATTCGTTACTGTTGTAATTCCCGAAACAGAAAGTGATCCTCCTGATTGAACTGTTATGTTAACGCCACTTCCAGTTAATGTAAAGTTACCAGTGACTGCAAGCGAACCACCAGTGGTTATGGTAATTGTAGTGCTTCCCCAACCCGTAATGGAACCGGAATTAAATGTCATTGCTTTATTGATGATCACGTTTGTTGACAATGAACCTGTGCTTGGTGCTGTTCCGGTACTCCAGTTTCCTCCAGTTGTCCATGCACCGGCAGTCGTTGATGTCTGCCCTTTCACAACATTGGCTACAATTGAAATAAACAAAACAAGAAAAATCCTTTTCATACAAATCTTTGGGTCTTTATTAAATTGCATTTTTATAAAAAACATGCACCATGTCAGTAATCCAAACAGATCATACCGATAGCATCCTAGTCGTAACCATTTCACGACCAGAAGCATTAAACGCATTAAATGTTGATGTACTAACTGGGCTCCACACAATTATACAAGAAGCCTACCAAAAGGAAGCGATTAAAGGAATAATTATTACAGGCGAAGGAGATAAGGCATTTATTGCCGGAGCCGATATAAAAGAACTTTCATTACTTAATAAAGAACAAGCGTTTGCACTGGCACAAAAAGGCCAAATATTGTTCAAGCAGATAGAAGATTCACCCAAACCTATTATTGCAGCAGTCAATGGCTTTGCATTAGGTGGGGGGTGTGAATTAGCTATGGCTTGTCATATTCGCATTGCCACCGAAAATGCCAAATTTGGACAACCCGAAGTGAATTTGGGAATTGTACCGGGCTATGGGGGAACACAAAGATTAACACAACTGGTCGGTAGGGGCAAGGCTCTTGAGCTGATTATGACTGCCGATTTTATCTCGGCACAAGAAGCAAAGGCCATTGGTTTGGTAAATCATGTTGTTGCCAATCGCGAGGAACTGATAGAACTTGCCACGAAGATGATGACTAAAATACTTTCGAAATCACCTATTGCCATAGAGCATGTTATCAAATCGGTAAATGCTGGTTTTAGGGGTGAAGAAATGGGCTATCAAACAGAAGCTGAAAGTTTTGCGGTGTGCGCAGCGTCAGAAGACTTTAAAGAAGGCTCAAATGCATTCATGGAAAAGCGCAGAGCAAATTTCAAAGGAGCATAATGTTTAATGTTATTGGTAATTTGTGATGATTGATTAGCGACTGATAATTTCTGATTTAATACCTTACTAAATAATTAGCGAACACCGATTACCAAACTAATGGGGAAACTCAAACGACTTGCAGGCGATACTGTACTTTACGGATTAGGATCTATCTTCCCGAAGTTTCTCAACTTCTTAATGGTGCCCTTGCATACCAGTATTTTTCTCCCTGCTGAGTATGGCGTTATTACCTATCTATATTCTTATGTAACGTTCATCAACGTCATCTTCATGTTTGGAATGGAGACCTCTTACTTTCGGTTTGCTACCAAGCCAGGTGCAGATGAAAAGAAAATTTTTAATCTCGCTCAAACAGTAGTTGTTGGTATTAGTCTGATTTTATCCGTTGTCATTATTGGTTTTGCCAGTCCCATTGCGAATGCACTGGATATAGAAGGCAAATCCAATTTCATTATATGGATGGTAGTCATTCTATTTATTGATGCTGTTGTAGCTATTCCTTTTGCACGCCTTCGCCTTCAGAAAAGACCATTGCAATTTGCTTTAGGTAAGATCATCAACATTCTTATTCTGGTGGGTCTTAATTGGTACTTCCTTACGTTCCTGTACGATGCTTCCATTGGTGTTGCGTATGTTTTCATCGCCAACCTTGCCGCGAATGCATTTTATATTTTGTTCTTCGCAAAAACGCTAATCAGTTGGCGTCCTGCATATGAGAAAGAAATTTCTTCATCCATGTTTAGTTATGGCTATCCGATTATGATTACCGGTTTAGCAGGCATGACCAATGAAAATTTTTCAAGGCTCACTTTGAAATGGTGGCTTCCTGAAAATTTTTATCCGGGCAGAACTTCTGAGTTTGCTTTGGGGGTTTTTAGTGCATGCTATAAATTCTCCGTGATCATGAACCTGGTTGTGATTGCCTTTCGGTATGCAGCTGAGCCTTTCTTTTTTTCAAATGCATCCGATAAAAATTCACCTCAGCTCTTCGCGAAGGTGAACCACTATTTCGTGATTGTGTGTTGTGTTATCCTTTTAGGTGTCAGCACTAATCTGGACATTCTAAAATATTTTCTGAGGCGTGAGGAATATTGGGAAGGCTTATCTATTGTACCTATATTATTGTTGGGCTATTTATTTCTTGGTGTTTATTATAACATGTCGGTGTGGTTTAAACTTATTGATAAGACCTATTACGGAACCATCATCACATTCGGGGGTGCCATCATCACATTTGCAGCGAACTATGTACTCATTCCTCAATTTGGATATGTAGGAAGCAGCTGGGCAACCTTCATGTGTTATTTCAGCATGACCGTAGCTTGTTATTTCTTTGGACAAAAGTTCTACCCTATTCCTTATCGCGTACTAAAAGATGTAGGTTATATTTTAGTTGCTTCATTTTTGGTGTATGGCACCAATCAGGTTATCATCGATAATCAATGGCTTGCTACCGGATTTCATGGTTTGGTACTCATGACCTTTATTTTGATAGCCTTCATCATCGAGCGCAAAGAGCTAACGTCAACCTCTGGCTCAAAATAGTACAGGTCTTGTTTTCGGCCCTTTTATAACTCAGATTGTTAGGTATTTTCGTTAATTTTGAGGCTTGTCAATTAATTTGAGTCTGACGAGTTTAATACAATAACGTGAACGTGAGTCCAAGCAAATTTTGTGGTGTGGTGGGTTTAGCTATTGTGCTTGGCATACTTTTGTCTTCGCCTGTTTTGGCCCAGCGCAAGAAAAAAGCCGCAGATCAACTTCAGGCTTCCGGTATCCGATTGCGGGAAGCAGAATTTTACTTTACGGAAGGTGAGAAGTTTTTCATACTGGAGGATTATGCCAAAGCCCTTCTCTATTATCAAAGGGCATTAGAAATCAATCCGGATAACGCAACAGTTTATTACAAAATAGCGGAGGTTCTTTCGCATAGCAATAAACCAGAAGATCAGGCCCGGGCTGCGACTAATATTGAAATGGCATTGAAGCTGGAGAAGGACAACAAATATTTTTATTTGATGGCCGCTTCCATATATAGCAGTCTGACCAAGTTTGACAAGGCAGCACAGGCATATGAATCTCTTATCAGCAATGTAAAAGGATCGGAAGATCACCTCTACGACTTAGCCGCAGTTTATCAATACGGAAACAAGGTGGAAGACGCGATCAAAACATATAATCGCGCAGAACATATTTTTGGAATCAACGAAGTCTCATCGATACAAAAACAACGTCTTTATTTAGAACAAGGTAAGACCAGGGAAGGTATTGCCGAAGGGGAAAAACTCATTCATGCTTTCCCGGACGAAGAGCGTTACATCATGGGCTTTGCTGAAGTGCTTTCTCAAAAAGGATTGCGAAATGAAGCCATTCAATACCTTGAAAAATTCTGTTCTGAAAATACAGATGCAGGTAATGTAAAAATGTTATTGGCAGGCATTTATCGTGATAACAATCAGGAACAAAAAGCAAGACCCTTGTTGGTTCAATTGTTTGATGATAGTTCGGTAGAGATGGGTAGCAAGCTTATTATATTGGGAACGTATAATGCTGAGCTTAGCCAAAACAAAACCAAGAAGATCGTTGATACCGACAAAGAGAAATTTGTTCTTAGCCTATTGGAAAAATTGGAAAAGAACAATCCCTCTGATCCGGATGTACATATTGTTGGTGGCGATATTTACTTATCCATCGGAAAGATAAGAGAAGCACAACATGAGTATTTGCTGGCGGTAGAATCGGGTGAGGTAAATTTTGAAGTATGGGAAAACTTACTCTATCTCGAAACTCAACTTGAGCAATTTGATCTCGCGATAAAGCATTCGGAGCAAGCACTTGAAATGTATCCGAATCAAAGTATGATTCATTACTTTAATGGGTATGCGAATTTGCGCAAGCATCATTATGAAGAAGCCATCACTTCACTTGAGCAGGCTAAAAAACTATCTGCGTCAAATCAGAATTTAGTTTGTGAGCTAAACAGTATGTTAGGCGATTCATATAATGCTACGAAGCAATACGAAAAATCAGACAAAGCGTATGAGGACGCACTTCTGATTCGTCCGAATTACGATGCTGTGTTGAATAATTACAGTTACTTTCTTGCTTTGAGAAAATTTAGCTTAGAGAAAGCCGAGAAGATGGCAGCATTGCTCATTAAAAACAATCCTGACAATGCTACCTATCTGGATACTTTTGCCTGGGTACTCTTCATGCGCGAGAAATATAAAGAGGCAAAGAAAATAATAGAGCGTGCAATTGATACGGGTAACGCAAACGCGGCTCATTTTGAACATTACGGAGATATTTTATATCAGTTAGGCGAAGTAGATAATGCTGTAAGGCAATGGGAGAAAGCACGCGGGTTAAATGCCAATAGTGAATTGCTCAATAAAAAAATCGCGAACCGAAAAATCTATGAATAGTCGCCTTTGGATTGTACTGATTGGTATAGTGGTATTTGCAACGAGTTGTAGCAAAAAGATTGTTGCTCCTGCGGTAGCCGTAATAACACCACCGAAACCAACCTTAAATATTGAAGAAATTGACTTTGAATATTTTCATGGTAAAGCCCGCATGGTGATGCGCGATGCAAACAAAGAGCGTGAAGTGAAGACGAACATTCGGGTTCGAAAGGATAGCGTTATTTGGATGACATTCTCTGTGATTGGCGTTCAGGGAGGGAAGGCCCTCATCAACCAGGATTCGATAACGATCGTAAGCAATGTTGACAAGGAATATTACGTTTTTGAATATGCTGAACTTTCAAAGCGCTACAATTTCGAAATCAATTATCACGTTATTCAGTCGGCTATGTTGGGCAATCTTATTATACCAATGAAAGAAGAGGATACCATTGTAAAGGACCCTTCTTTTTTTATACTAAACCAACACAGCGGTACGGTTGATGTTCAGAATTTTGTTAATGCCGCTAGTATGAAGATCGAAAAGGTTGAATTGAAAGAAAGTAACACGAGCAATTCATTTGTTGTGAACTATTCTAATTTTCAACCAGTAGGTAATAAAACATTTCCATACAATGGAACCATCAACCTCTTTTATAAAACGCTTGCCGGACTTTTGAACACTACCATTATTTTTGAATACAATAAAGCAGAGGTGGGTACGAAAGAGCTTAATTTTCCTTTTAATATTCCAAAGAAATATGAGCGTAGGTAAGTATTCGCTTCTTTTCTGTTGTATTCTACTCACCCTTTCTGCTGTTGCTCAAAAATCAAAAACTCAACTACAAAAAGAGAAGCAGCAAAATATTGAGCGTATTAAAGAAGTAGAGAAAATTATTGCAGAGACGTCTACTCAGAAAAAAAGCACACTTGGTGAGTTAAATGCAATTAAGCAACGCATCCAGCAACAGGAAGAGTTGATCAATTCAATAAAGGATGAGGTTCGTATTCTAAACTCGGAGATCGGAGAAAATAATGATATCATTATTGCGCTCGAGGAGGATCTTTCTAAATTGAAAAAAGAATTTGCGGCCATGTTATTTGCCGCGCAAAAAGCCAACAATAGCACAACACGATTAACATTTTTATTCTCAGCGAAATCGTTCGATCAACTCATTATGCGAATGCGGTATATGGAGCAATACACCACTACCCGAAAACTTCAAGCTGAACAGATTCTTAAAGTACAGGAACAACTTTCCGGGCAGGTAAAGGAAATTGAAAGTCGAAGAACGGAAAAGAATAAACTTCTTAACGAAGAGCTCAGAGAGAACGACAATCTAGCTTCTTTGAAGAAAAAACAAAATACGGTCGTCAAATCATTGGAGAAGGAAGAAAAAAAATTACGGAAGGATTTAGAGACTACAAAGAAAGTTATTGCGCAGTTGGATAAATTAATTGATGACATGATTCGAGAAGAGATGGCTCGCGCTGCAAAAGCGAATACCAAAACCTCTGAGGCTTCTATTGCATTGTCCTCATCATTTGAAGAGAATAAAAATAAATTCCCCTGGCCCGTATCTTCCGGATTTGTATCTCAGAAATTTGGTAAGCAAAATCATCCTGTGTTGAAAGGTATTATTTTACAGAATGATGGAGTGAACATTCAAACAAAGGAAAACGAAAAGGTAAAAAGTATTTTTGAGGGAGAAGTAAGTCGTGTGGCCTTCATCCCAACATTAGGAAGTACGGTCATCATCAAGCATGGAGAATTCCTTACGGTGTATGCAGGACTCAAAGAAGTGTTCGTAAAGACCGGACAGAGGGTAACAGTCAATCAGGAAATCGGGAAAGTGTTTTCGAATAGTGAAGGTATTACTGAACTGAAGTTCCAGATCAGAAAGAATTTTACTCCACTTGATCCGCAAGCATGGTTGCGCAATATGTAGGAGCTAAAAATTAATTGCTGTTTAAGATATAACGTTCACTTGGTCGCCTTCTCCACTCGTAATCCTACTGCTAAAATTCCTGACAATGTATCGGTCCGCATGAATTGTTCAAATTTCACTTTGAACTTTCCGGGATGTGCAAATTGATAATTTTCCAGAATGCTGAATTGATGGTCGTAGATATCACCTAGTCCACTGCTTCCAAAAGGTTTACCAGTCTTACTATCAAACAATACTTCTGTTTTTAATTCCTGCTTCAATATTGTTCCGGTAGAATCCTGAAAGTAATAGGTAAAGAAAAACCGGGCATTTGGGTAATCACTTGAATTGCGGACGTTGCAATACAGATTGTATTTTTCTCCAGGCTGATCAATGCTGAATTCAAATTCCGGAGTTTCTGTTACCGGCCAGAAGCGATTGTCAAAATCGTGATATTGTTCATACACACGATCAGAGTCACAACCAACCAAAAAGAAGAAGAGAGCAATGCTCCATATATACCATCTTCTCATGACTTCGGTTCTCCTGGTTTTGGACCTCCTGGTTTCGGATTGCGGTTGCCGCGATTATCGGGTCTGCGTCTGTTACTGTTTGGATTATTATTGCGTCTGTTATTTCCTCCACCTGCATTAGTATTACCACCACCAGCGTTATGTCCACCGCCAGCATTGTGGCCACCACCACTACCTTTAGGTTTGCTCTTGAACTTTTTGTCCATACGCTCAAGATCGCTGTTCAATGTTTGAATGGACAACTTCTCCTGAAGAACATCTAAATTTAAATCAGCAGGCTTCTTGCCTTCTGCATTCAACTTCAGAATTTCATTTACACGATCAACATTCAATGGATACCAGGTGTTTTCTTCACGGAAACCAAACCACATAATTCTACGGAAGATGTCGGTCTTTTGTAAAGTAGCCTCACCTTTTTCTGTTAATAATGGTTTTTCGATTTTTGGAATACCCTCAAGTGCATCCATGTAGGTTTCCAACTCGTAATTCAAACAACATTTTAATCTGCCGCACTGTCCTGAAAGTTTGCTAGGGTTGAGCGAAAGATTTTGATAACGCGCTGCACTGGTGGCTACGTTTTTGAAATCCGTAAGCCATGTCGAGCAACATAATTCACGACCGCATACTCCAATACCTCCTAATCTTCCCGCTTCCTGGCGAAGACTAATCTGCCGCATCTCTACACGGATTTTAAAATCACCTGCTAATATTTTTATCAGTTCACGAAAATCCACACGATCATCGGCTGAGTAAAAGAAAGTAGCTTTTGTATTGTCGGCTTGATATTCAATGTCTGAAAGTTTCATTGGTAATTTCAGATCACGAAGAATTTCGCGTGTGCGGTAAAGTGTAGGCAGCTCCCGTTTTTTTACTTCCTCAAATTTTTCTAAATCTTTTTGATGCGCAAGCCGATAGATTTTTTTGATCTCACCATCGTTGGCGATTTTTTTCTTCTGCATTTGCAAACGAACCAATTCACCTTGCATTGAAACGTGACCGATATGATGGCCATTCGGAACTTCTACTACAATGGCATCACCAGTAGTTAATGAAAGTTTGTCGCTGTTGCGATATACTTCTTTACGACCATTTTTAAAACGTACCTCTACGACATCAAACTTATCTTGCATGGGCATGTCCATGTTCGAAAGCCAGTCGAATACATTCATTTTGTTACAGCCACCCGTGTTACAGGCCCCGTTATTTTTACAGCCAGAAACCTGACCGTCTTTTGTCGATCCACATGAACATCCCATCCCGCTTAACCTTTATAATCCATTAAATCTTTTCCAATATCCTTTCGGAAATACAATCCATCCCAATCGATTTGCGCGGCAATTTTATACGCTTTGTCGCGCGCTTCTTTCAATGACTTCCCTGTTCCGGAAACCGCAAGCACACGACCACCATCGGTAAGAACAGTATCGTTTTTCTTCTTTGTGCCCGCATGAAACACCAATGCTTTTTCATCATCCTTTAATCCGGAAATACTTTTACCTTTTTCATAATCACCAGGATATCCACCCGACACTAACGCGATAGTAACCGTGTGATGATCTTCAAATTCTATTTTCGCTTTTGATAATTCTCCCTTTGCAGCAGCAATTAACAACTCAACAAAATCGCTTTTTATGCGAGGCATCACCGCTTGCGTTTCCGGATCGCCCATGCGTGCATTGTATTCAATTACGAAGGGTACTCCACCAACGTTCATTATGCCAACAAACACAAAACCTTTGTATTCAATTTTTTCTTTGCTTAATCCGGCAATGGTTGGCTTCACCACCAGATCCTCAATCTTTTTCATAAAGGCTGCATCTGCAAAAACTACAGGCGATACTGCACCCATACCTCCCGTGTTCGGTCCAAGATCACCATCGTTGATGCGCTTGTAGTCTTTTGCTTCCGGAAGAATGACATAGTCCTTCCCATCGGTTAACACAAAAACTGAAAGCTCGATTCCGGTTAAGAATTCTTCAATCAAAACCTTGGCGCTGGCCTGCCCGAATTTTTTGTTGACAAGCATGTCCTCTATAACGGCCTTGGCTTCTGCCTGACTCAAGCTGATAATTACACCTTTACCAGCAGCCAATCCATCCGCCTTTAGAACAATAGGAGGCTTACAAGTGGATATGTAATCAAGGGCTTGATTAAGATCAGCGGCCATAAACGTTTTGGCTTTTGCAGTGGGAATTCCATTGCGAAGCATAAACTGTTTTGAAAAATCCTTACTTCCTTCTAATTGCGCCCCGTTCTTACCCGGTCCAACCATCAGGATGGAGTTAAGTGCAGGGCTCTGCTCAAAGAAATCGCGGATACCCAATACCAGTGGACCTTCTGGCCCGACCAGAACTAATTCAACATTATTTGCAAGGCAGAATTTGCCTAACCCTTCAAAATCATCAATTGCTAAATCTACGTTTTCGGCCACCAGTGCTGTACCTGCGTTTCCAGGAGCTACAAAGAGTTTATCGCAATGTGCGCTTTGCCTGATTTTCCAAGCCATTGCGTGCTCCCTGCCTCCATTGCCGATAACCAGAATGTTCATGTAGTCGTTTGGTTTGTTGCCTTATTTATGAATTGTCTGCGAAGTATTCCTGAGTACATCGAATATTGGCTATTTGACGCAATCAGATTTCGCTGAACTTCAAATATAGGGGCGAAATCGGTTAAATAAAATACATAAAAAAAGCGTTCTGGATTTTAGCCCGGAACGCTTAAGGTATTTGAATTTGAAGCTGGTTAGTTAGCGTACTCTGACATGAACTTGATGCGCATCAACCGGATTTCTTCTTCTGAGTAATCGGCAATAGATTCATCTGATAAGGCTTTATCTAAACTATCGGTCTCCGTATTCATGAAATAATCATGGATATCTTCCTGCTTATGCGGATCGATAATCTGGTCGATGTAATAGTTCAGATTAAGCTTTGTGCCCGAATAACAAATATTTTCGATCTCGGTGAGCATATCGTCAAACGACATCTTAATTGTTTCCGCAATTTCCTCAAGGTCAACTTTACGATCGACAGCCTGAATGATAATGATCTTAGCCTTCGATTTATTGACTGAGTTTTTAACGATTACCTCATTCGCAGTTTCAATGTCATTTTCATCAACATAGTTTTGAATGACTTCGATGAATTCTTTTCCAAACTTATTCACCTTGCCCATTCCAACACCATTTACTTGCGCGAGGTCATCCTTGGTGGTAGGATAAGTTGTCGCCATTTCTTCTAGTGATGGATCCTGGAAGATTACATATGGTGGAAGATCTTTCTCTTTAGCGATCTTCTTGCGAAGTGATTTCAGAATTTCGAAAAGACGGGTGTCGTATGCTTTCGTGTTTACCGGAACACGTTCTGCTGACTCTTCTTCTTCATCCAGTTCAGTTGTGAAGTCGTGATCACGTGCTAATTCGATCGGTTGAGGTTTCTTCAAAAACTCTTCACCTTTTTTATTCATCTTCAACACTCCGATGTTGTCGATGTCTTTGTCGAGGTATTGATAAATCAACACTTGACGAATGACCGATTTCCAATAGTCAACATCTTCATCACCACCTTTTCCATACACGGCAAGATCGAAATGGCCATAACTTTTTACGTACTCATCTTCTACACCTCGGATTACATTAACCAGGTGGTTAAGACCAAAACGTTCATTGGTTTGTTTTACAGCTTGAAGAACAAGCTTCACAGAGTCCATACCATTGAAACGTTCGCGTGGATGAACACAGTTGTCGCACATGCCACAATTGTCCTGTTTGTATTCTTCACCAAAATAATGGAGCAGCTGTCGTCTTCTGCAAACGGGTGATTCAGCATAATATTCCATCTCCTGCAATAACACACGAGCATTCTCGCGTTCTTGAACAGGTTTATCTTTGTTGAATTTTTCGAGCTTGTTCAAATCGTTGTGACTGTAGAACATAAGGCAAACGCCCTCTAGGCCATCACGACCACCACGGCCTGTTTCCTGATAATATCCCTCTAATGATTTCGGTACATCATAGTGAACTACAAACCGAACATCTGGTTTGTCGATACCCATACCAAAGGCGATGGTTGCTACGATGATATCCACTTCTTCATTTAAGAAGTCATCCTGATTCTTCATGCGAACATCTGGATCAAGACCTGCGTGATAAGGCGCAGCTTTAAATCCATTGACGTTGATCAATTGTGCAATCTCCTCTACCTTCTTGCGGCTAAGACAATAAATCACTCCGGATTTACCTTTGTGCTCTTTTAAGAATTTTATGAGTTGCTTCTTCGTCTCTTTTTTAGGCCGAACTTCATAGTAAAGATTTTTTCGATTGAAAGAAGAAACGAAAACGTCAGCTTCTTCCATCTGTAAATTTTTCTGAATATCAAGTTGAACCTTAGGCGTAGCGGTTGCGGTAAGCGCAATCACCGGCATGTCGCCTAATGTTTGAATCATGGTTTTGATTCTTCTGTATTCAGGTCTGAAGTCGTGACCCCATTCTGAAATACAGTGTGCCTCATCAATGGCCACAAACGACACATTGACTTTCTTTAAGAATTCAATGGTCTCTTCTTTATTCAATGATTCAGGTGCTACGTAAAGAAGTTTTACGACACCGTTCATACAATCTTTTTTCAGCTTGGTAATTTCACCTTTGCTCAGGGTTGAGTTCAGGAAGCGAGCGTTAACACCGTACGCATTCATTTGGTCCACCTGATTCTTCATGAGGGCAATGAGTGGAGAAATCACGATAGCTAATCCATCGCGCATCATGGCGGGCAATTGGTAGCACAGTGATTTGCCCGCTCCCGTAGGCATGATCACGAATGTATTTCTTCCGTTGAGCAGGTTTCGAATAATTACTTCCTGCCCACCCCGGAACTGACTGTATCCGAATACTTCTTTGAGTCTCTCTTTCAGCGCGTCTTTCTCTTCCACCAACATCGTATCGTCTTTATAAATTGTATCTTTGTCCATATAGACAAAGCTAACTTTGAAAAGGAATTGAATTTAGTAAAAAATATCAAAAAAATTGCATGCGAGGTATTAATAAATGAATCTCAGGCAATTCAGCATTTAGCCGATTTTATCGATGACGATTTCGAGGCTTGCGTGAAAGAAATTTATTCTGCAAAAGGCCGCGTTGTCGTTACAGGCATTGGCAAAAGCGCCATTGTAGCCAATAAAATTGTTGCAACGCTTAACTCTACTGGCACACCCTCTATTTTTATGCATGCAGCCGATGCGATCCACGGAGACCTCGGCATGATACAACAAAATGATATTGTGATTTGTCTTTCGAAAAGCGGAAATACACCGGAGATAAAAGTATTAGTCCCGCTCCTAAAACGCAGAGGGTCTAAGCTTGTTGCTTTAGTGAGTAACATAAATTCATATTTAGCACAACAAGCCGATTTTGTATTGAATGCAACGATTGCACAAGAAGCTTGTCCGCACAATTTAGCACCCACTACAAGCACAACGGCCCACATGGCGTTGGGTGACGCACTTGCTGTTTGTTTGTTGGAACTCCGGGATTTTACAAGCCGGGATTTTGCTGAATATCATCCTGGTGGCTCGCTGGGAAAACAACTTTATTTGAAGGTATCAGACGTCATAATTCAGAATCAAATTCCAACGGTTTCTCCAGAAACGCCTTTGAAGGATGTTATTCTGGAAATTTCTTCCAAAAGATTAGGCTGCACTGCCGTTATTAGCCCTCAAAATGAGTTATTGGGCATAATAACCGATGGGGACTTAAGAAGGATGCTTCAGAAAGAGATTGATATCCGTAAAGCTGTTGCCTCTGATATTATGACGCACACACCAAAAAAAATCGAAAAAGATGAATATGCGGTCAAAGCCTTACATCAAATGCAAGAGAGTGGAATTACCCAACTGGTGGTTGTTGATGGCAATACAGTAGCCGGCTTTATTCACCTTCATGACCTTCTTAAAGAAGGAAT
>JBDTTT010000016.1:0-58488 GCA_039930485.1 Chryseolinea sp. | reverse complement strand
GGCAATCTCCCAGCTACGAAGTGCGTTAGTGAAGACAATGGTGCACTACACCAAGCTCGCTGCAATATGAACGCGTTCTTTTGCATTTCATAGCAGGGGATTGCTTCACTCTTACGCACATGCCACGCTTAGTTCGCAAACGCGGGACTTGCTTGTGGCACTACCTGACTAACTCGCGTTTGCGAGGAAGCTTTCAACGCTTCGTTGAAAATGCTGACGTGGCAATCTCCCAGCTACGAAGTGCGTTAGTGAAGACAATGGTGCACTACACCAAGTTCGCTGCAAATATGAACGCGTTCGTTCGCATTTCATAGCAGGGGATTGCTTCACTTATACGCACATGCCACGCTTCAGTTCGCAAACGCGGGACTTCACTTTACCAATACTTAATTTCATCGAACAAATCTTTCCATTCGGAATTGAATTGATTTATTAACTGCATCTTCTTCTTTCTTGAGCCTGCCTTCAATTGAGACTCTCGAAACTTCGCTTCTTCAATTGTTGGGAAAGTTTCATAATACACAAGCTTGTATAAATTATATCGTGCTGTAAAACTTTTAGGAAAAACTTTCTCCCGATGTTCAACAATCCTTGAATGGAGATCGGCACTTACTATGATGTGCATTGGTAACAATATAAACACAACCTCCTTTTTCCATTTTTTCGACAACGGTTAATTTAATTATCAAATGTAACAAGAACCAGTTCGGGACTAGCCCGCGGCACTACCGAAATAGCTCGCGTTTGCGAGGAAGCTTTCAACGCTTCGTTGAAAAGGCTGACGTGGCAATTGTCTCATCCTGCCCACTGGCGGGGCCTCCACTACGAAGTGCCATAGTAAAGACAGTGGTGTACCTGTTAGTTGGGTGCAACATTGGCTCGTTCGTTTTCTTTTCACACCGAGGGGATTGCTTCACTCCTTCACACATCCCACGCTTCTGTTCGCAAACGTGGGCTGGCTCGGGTGTACACAGGAAAAAATAACGCTGGTCCTATCCTCCTGCAACTGCGCCCACAATCATAAAAGGCTCTTCTCCCCTGGCAATTTTTTCCGGAAGTAGCGTGTCTTCCGCAACCAGCGAGAAATCTTCGGTGCAGGCAAAAAAACGCACAAAGGGTCTTCGCTTTTTGGTATCGTGTTCGCGGATTGTTCCCGTGAGCATCGGGTAACGTGCTTCGATAGCATCCAGCAACTTGTTCACAGTAACTGGTCCGGCTACTTCAACTTGTATTTCCGATCGAACCCCAGCCAAGTTACGAAGGTGATAGGGCAGTGTAACGCGGATCATGAAACGGCCTGTACCTCTACCGAGTACACTGCGGGAAGGTTTTGTACAATTGCAATCCAGTCATCTCCCCCGTTGGCGGATGCATACACTTGTCCGCCAGTAGTGCCAAAATAAATGCCACAGGGATTCAGTGTATCAACGGCCATCGCATCACGCAAAACATTTACATAACAATCGTTTTGCGGTAGCCCATTCGTGAGCGCTTCCCACTCGTTACCGCCCGTGCGACTTCGGTAGACACGCAGTCTACCTTCCGGGGGAAAGTGTTCGGAGTCGCTCTTGATCGGAATCACGTACACGGTGTTGGGTTCGTGCGCATGCACATCGATGACAAAGCCAAAATCAGAAGGCAGGTTGCCACTTACTTCAGTCCACAATTCTCCTGCGTTGTCTGTGCGCATCACATCCCAGTGTTTCTGCATGAACAACACGTCTGGCTTCGCGGGATGCATGGCAATGCGGTGAACACAGTGACCCACCTCGGCATTCGGATCGGGAATATATTCAGATAAAAGTCCTTGATTGATCGCCTTCCAGCTCGCACCATCATCGTCAGATCGGAATGCACCAGCCGCAGAGATCGCTACATAAATTCGTCCCGGATTCGCCTTGTCAAGTATAATCGTATGCACGGCCATACCGCCAGCACCCGGTCCCCACTTCTCGCCTGTGCGGTGTCCTCGTAGTGCCGACAATTCCGTCCAGTTTTTTCCACCATCAATGGTCTTGAAAAGTGCGGCATCCTCCACGCCTGCATATACTGTATCAGCATCGGTTAGCGAGGGCTCCAAATGCCAGACTCGCTTGAATTCCCATGGACGCTGCGTGCCGTCAAAATGCTGGTGCGTGGTGAGCGGCTTGCCTTTTCCATCGGATGTATCGTAGCTAAACTTATTGCTTTCCGTTGCTGGCATTCCGTCCGGAGCTGCCACAGATTCTCCTTCTTTAAATCCGGGTTGGAACCACGTCTTTCCACCGTCATCCGACCGCTGGATGATTTGTCCGAACCAACCACTGCTTTGCGAAACGTAGATTCGGTTGTGATCCACTGGCGACCCTTTCATGTGATAGATCTCCCATCCTGCAAAGAAGGGCCCATCGACAGTCCATTTAGAACGCTTGCTATCGGACGTAAGAATAAATGCACCTTTCTTGGTACCTACAAGAACACGAACTGCTTTCATAATGTGGAGTTTGAATTAATGGATTTAAGGTAGAGAAAAAAAGCTCGTGCAGCAATGCTTCACTTCGGACTAGTTCGCGTTTGCGAGGAAGCTTTCAGCGCTTCGTGGAAAATGTTGACGTGGCAATTGGATTTACAGTCGTGGAATTTCTTGCCCGAGCTTGAAAATAAATTTACAATTTTGATTATACTGTTTCCCTTGCAGTGTCGCGAATGCAGTGCGGCAGAGCTGGAATGATGCTTGTGAGAATGCATAAAAACTATAAACATGAAAAATATAAAATATCTTGTTACTGTTATCGTGATCGGCAGTTTGTCTCTGATCGCTGCATGTTCTGATGATACTGAAAAAGGTCCAGAGGTTTGACCACCTGTTGAAACAAATCCGCCAAATTCAAACTACTCAGCTGCGTTCGCAGGACAAACACGGATTGGTAGCGTGCAAACAACCACTGCAGTTGAAGCAAACGTTATCACATCAGCATTGACCGCACCCTGGGGTATTACAAGCCTTCCCGATGGACGACTACTCATAACACAAAAAGGCGGGCAACTGCTTATTGTTACTGCCGCAGGTGTTGTTGGTAGTCCGATCACGATTATTCCATCAGTCAATGCATCCGGTCAGGGTGGTCTTCTGGGTCTCTGCATCGATCCGCAATTTACCACGAACAGAATGGTGTACTGGGTGTTCTCCGAGCAGACTGCCAACGGAAACTTAACGGCAGTCGCCAAGGGCAGACTTTCCGATAATGAGTCCAGCATTGAAAACCTAATTGTGATCTATCGGGCCGCTCCGGCAGCAAACAGCGATTTGCATTATGGTGGCCGCATCCTGTTCGATGCCAGTGGAAATTTATTTGTAAGCACCGGAGAACGTTCCATTTTAGAGACGCGACCATTAGCTCAATCGGTAACTGCTGCTTTAGGTAAAATCATACGCATTACAACGGCCGGTCAACCCGCCTCAGGAAATCCGACCTTCAGCGGAGATGAGGCATTACCAGAACTATATAGTATTGGACATCGAAATCCCCAGGGCATAGCGCTTCATCCTTCTACTGGCGAGTTATGGCAGAGTGAGCATGGGCCACGTGGCGGAGATGAAATCAATCGCGTGCATGCCGGTGCAAATTATGGATGGCCCGTTATCACCTACGGAATCGAATACAGCGGGGAACCTGTTGGGGCGGGAATTCAACAGCAAGACGGCATGGAGCAGCCGGTATACTATTGGGATCCTGTTATCTCGCCAAGCGGCATAACATTTTATAAAGGCAATCGTGTTCCTGAGTGGGAGAACAATCTTTTCATTGCAGCATTAAGCGGTCAACACATCGCTCGCCTGGTAATTATTAATAATAAAGTTGTGGGTGAGGAGCGATTGCTTGAAGGTGAGAATCAACGCTTCCGGGATATTACACAGGGCAAAGACAATGCTTTGTATGCCATTACAGATGCAGGAAGATTGTATAGGATCGACAAACCATAATATGTAGTTGATTCTTCGAAGGCGGAATTGCTCGCCACTTCTTGCACATCAACGCTTCGTTGAAAATGCTGACAAAGCAATTGTCTCATCCCGCGCGCTGGCGCGCGGGATGAGACAAAGTGCCATATTTGATTTCTCTCGTCTAAATGGCGCTGAAAAAAACAGTTTGCAAAATTATTAGGTAAAAGAATTCGGTCTTTACGATTAGAAAAGGTAAG
This sequence comes from Chryseolinea sp., assembly GCA_039930485.1. Classification (GTDB taxonomy): domain Bacteria; phylum Bacteroidota; class Bacteroidia; order Cytophagales; family Cyclobacteriaceae; genus Chryseolinea. The sequence goes on along the minus strand of JBDTTT010000016.1, from coordinate 54,306 downwards.
GTTTAAAAATTTCTACTATTCAAAATAAAGTAAATCCACAGCTCGTGAGTTAAATACAAGTAACATCAAAAGACAATTTGTTTCAAATTAGTGGCAAAGATGTTAAACGATAATAAAACACATAAGGAGACACCCTTATTTTCGTAGATTGCAATTTATTTTTTATTTACTATGAGATTTATTTTTACCCTTCTGCTATCAATAAGTGTTATTCTTGTTTCTGCTCAGCAACTATCAACCGACATAAGGCTTAACCAGATTGGTTTTTTACCCAATGCCCCTAAACTGGCAATAATAAAGAGTACCACAGCAACGACTTTTGAAATCAAATCATCCGATCTTTCGATTACATTTTTCACGGGACAACTGAGTACGCAGTTCAATTGGTCCGCTTCTAACGAGAATATTAAAAGAGCAGACTTCTCATCATTCTCTACTCCTGGCACTTATGTTCTCGTTATCCCGGATAAAGGGAAATCTCATCCGTTTACTATTAATGCCATTAACTTTGACGCTCTGGCAAAGGCATCTCTCAAAGCATTTTATTTTAATCGCGCGTCCACCGCGCTACTCCAGCAAAATGCAGGAATTTATGCGCGTGCTGCAGGACATCCCGATAACGCAGTCGTTGTGCTTCCATCGGCAGCTTCAACTAACAGACCTGCAGGTTCCACCATCTCTACACCCTATGGATGGTATGATGCTGGTGACTATAACAAATATGTTGTTAACTCAGGGATAAGCACCTTCACTCTCTTAAGTGCTTATGAATCTTCCCGTGAATATTACGATACACTTATGTGGAGTATTCCAGAGAGCAATAATGCAATTCCCGACATTCTTGACGAAGCCCTTTGGAATATCAAATGGTTGATGACGATGCAGGATCCCAATGACGGAGGTGTTTATAATAAAACTACAAACGCAAACTTTGACGGTTTCGTGATGCCCGCACAAGCCACCAGTACACGCTATGTGGTAGCCAAGGGAACGGCAGCAACACTTGACTTTGCCGCTCTCATGGCGATGACTGCCCGCATATACAAAACCTATTTACCAGACATTGCTGATGAAGCACTTGTAAAAGCCAAGCTGGCCTGGCAATGGGCAGATGCTCATCCAAATGTTACGTTTAATAATCCGGCTGCTTCTGGAATATATCCTGCTGTTGTTACCGGAGGATATGGGGATGGAAACTTTACAGACGAATTTGCATGGGCCGCAGCTGAACTATACATCACAACGCTGGACGATACGTATTACAATACTCTAAATATTTCATCTACTTCCTATGACATACCCGGATGGCCAAATGTAAAAACGCTTGGGCTTCTTTCGTTGGTTACAAACAGAAAAAAACTGACTGCATTAGCCGACACAACGACAGCTAAAGCTAAACTGATCAGTCTGATTCAATCGGCAAATACCTTGCAGCAAACTTCTCCTTACAGAATACCAACCAATAATTTCTTTTGGGGAAGTAATTCTGATGTAGCCAACACAGGAATGATTCTGATACAGGTATATAAACTGACTCACGATCAGCAATATTTTAACGCGGCCCTGGCAGCCCTCGACTATCTGGTCGGCCGGAATGCAACGACCTATAGTTTTGTTACTGGGTTTGGATCTAAGTCTCCACAAAAAATTCATCACAGACCATCGAGTGCGGATGGAATTACTGAGCCTATCCCTGGTTTCATAGCCGGAGGACCTAACCCACAAAATACAGCTGATGATTGTGGTACCGCAGCTTATCCATCTACATTACCTGCTTTATGTTATGTGGATCTTGAATGCAGTTACTCTACAAATGAAATTGCGATCAACTGGAATGCCCCACTTGCTTTTTTGGCAGGGGCAATTCAATATGAATATGTAAAGACATTCTCCCCTGTACCTCAGAAATTTTTATCTGTCTCTAACCGAAATGTTATTTTATCAAAAACCGGAAATGAAATACAGGCTTCAGTCCTTACGAATGGTGATTGGTCGTTAAGCACAAATGAGTCATGGTGTGTGGTATCTCCTTCGAACGGTCAAGGCAACCAAACTATTTCAATTTCTTCCTCTACAGAGAATACAGAGGGCACAGCAAGAATTGCTAAAATAATGATTCAGGGTGAAGGCACACTTATCGATTCTATAACAGTAACTCAGGACATTGTAACTGCAATAGCAGAGGAACAAAATTTTAGATTCAACATATTTCCAAACCCTGCCAATCAAAAGATAATAATTGATCTGCGGAATAATCATAATAATTCAATCGAACAGGTTTCTTTACTAACCATTGACGGAAGAATGATTTTGAAGAAAATCCTGGGAGGCGCAGACCTTTATGAACTTGATATTTCCAATTTCAATAGCGGGCTTTATCTTCTTATACTAACAGACAGGAGCCATTCGTATTATAAGAAAGTGATTATAAATCGAAATTAGATATGAATGCGAAGCTAGGGAGTTTCACACCGGAGTGAATATGTCCTTCATTAGCAAAAAAAATCAGAGGCGCAAAGATTCCACAGTGAATTTAAAGAGACAGGTGGGGTAAGAGACGCTCTTTCTAAGCAAATATCGCTCTCTTACGGAATGATTAATGACTAATAATTGTACAGCATTAATAACCATTATTCATTTCCATTTCATAGAATAATCTTATCCGTTTACTCATCCATAAAAACATACCAAAGGTCGCTTCAGGTTGGTTTACATCATTTTAATCGTTTATATTACTTTCGCCATTGAATACAACGATGTTTTAATTTTAAACGCAACTCTATGACAGACCATGAAGTGGAGATTCTTATTGTAGAAGATAATCCCGATGATGCAGCACTCGCCATTCGCGCGCTAAAAAAAAGCCACCTGGTAAATAACATTGTGCACCTTATCGATGGTGCTGAGGCACTGGAATTTATTTTTGGTACCGGACAATTCGCGGGTCGAAATACGAGCAAGGTCCCAAAAGTTATTTTACTGGACTTGAAAATGCCCAAGGTCAGTGGCATTGAAGTTCTGGAACGTCTCAAGTACGATACGGTTATGAAGTCTATACCTATCGTTGTGCTAACCTCCTCTGCGGAAGATCCGGATATCAAGAAGTGTTATGAACTTGGGGCGAACAGTTACATTGTGAAACCCGTTGAATTTGAGAATTTTTCCAAAACCATTACTGATCTTGGATTTTACTGGATGGTTGTCAACAGGATATAGGCCAGTCTTTCCATTCTTTTACTTTACATACTTAACGTTGCCATTATGATCCGTCAACAGCATTGCCTTTTACTTAATCGTGCTCCTCTATTCCGATTGGTACGACTTGTATTAACGGTCATCCTGAGCATCATGCTAATGCCTTATGATGCATTTTGCCAATCGCAAGATCTCTTACCGGTTGATACGTTGAAAAAGCTAAGCATGGAAGAACTAATGAACTTGGAGGTGATATCGGTTTCAAAGCGATTTGAAAAACTAGCGGAAGCCGCTTCTGCGATTCAAGTGATCACCAAAGAGGATATTCAACGCTCGGGTGCAACCAGCATACCAGAGGCCTTGCGATTGGCAACCAACCTCCAAGTGGCGCAGAAGAATGCTCACGATTGGGCGATTAGTGCCAGGGGTTTCAACACCGACCTGGCGAATAAACTTCTTGTTTTGATTGATGGAAGAACGGTATATACACCACTGTTTTCCGGTGTATTTTGGGACCGGCAGGACTATTTGTTAGAAGATATTGACCGAATTGAAGTCATTAGCGGTCCTGGAAGTACATTATGGGGTGCGAACGCGGTAAATGGAGTCATCAACATCATTACCAAAAAAGCAAGTGACACACAAGGACTCTATATAGAAGCAGGAGGTGGAACCCTGCTAAATGATTTCATTGGGCTTCGGTACGGTGCAAGCCTCTCCCCCGATATTTCGTTGCGCGTTTACGGCAAATACTTCGACCGCCATGATGCGGTTTTCCCCGATGGTACAGATGCCTCTGACTCCTGGCGCATGGGACAAGGTGGCTTTCGCATGGATGCAAAACCCTCAGCAAAAAATACGTTTACCTTTCAGGGCGATTATTATAATGGCAAAGTGAATCTATCGACCGGAGGTAATAGCGATGTATATGGTAGCAATGTTCTGGGGCGTTGGTCTCACGCCTTTTCGGATCACTCCGAGATGACTTTCCAATTGTATTATGACCGCGCTTCCCTCACTCAGGATGTGCCAGAGTCCCGGACCGAGGACAACTCCATTGTGCTCGCTCCTGCCGGGACATTGAAAGATGACCTTGATACCTATGACTTCAACCTTCAACACAACGTTGGGATAGGCAAAAGTAATCGTGTGGTATGGGGTCTCGGCTACCGTTATACACACGATGTTGTGGAGAATGCTCCCGGGCTGGCTTTCTCACCGAACAGGTTGGATCGAAACTTGTTCAGCGTTTTTGTACAAGATGAGATCAAGCTGATGAAAAGTCTTCTCTTCACATTAGGTACGAAGATCGAACATAACGATTATACAGGATTCGAATATGAACCCAGTACGAGATTGCAATGGAATGTCACTTCCAAACAAACACTTTGGTCTTCCGTTTCGCGTGCTGTTCGGATGCCCTCACGCATTGACCGGCATGTCCGGCTTCCCACTCCTGGGTTTTCTCCAATCGTGGATAATCTGCTGATCGGTGGAGCTAATTTCAGATCTGAAACGGTAATTGCATATGAATTGGGATATCGCGCCCAACTGGGTTCAAAAGTTACAGGTTCAATTGCGACTTTTTACAACGAATACGATGATGTCCGGAGTACAAGTCTAAGTCCGCCAGATCCGGTTTATGGTCTTCAGTTTCCACTTTTTTATGAGAACAATCTGGAAGGCGAGACCTATGGCTTCGAGTTAAACATCACGTACCAGGTATTTGATTCGTGGCGATTACGGGGTGGTTACACGCTGCTAAAAGAAGACATCCGGGTCAGACCTGGCAAGACGGATTTCAACAATGCGCTCAATGAAACCGCTGATCCTAAAAACCAGTTTTCATTACAATCCTCTCTGAATATTTTTAAAAACCTGGAATTGAATGCGGGGTTGCGATTTGTAGACTCTTTCCAATTTAACACGAGTGGAGTAGCCGATACCGTTTCAAATTATGCAGAGTTAAATGTGAAGCTGGCGTGGATGCCAATAAAGAAAATGGAAATCTCAATTACAGGGCAAAACCTGTTGCATAATCACCATGCTGAATATGTTATCTCCAAGCCCAATCCCAGTGCGGAGATTGAGCGAAGTGTATATATAAAGGTGGCCTATCGCCTATGAAATTAAGCCTATTCATATTCTGGCTAGTGCTGTCGCTAACACTTTTTGCAGCGAGACAAGAGCCACAACCCGAAACGTCCAAAGAGTACCAAATCAAAGCCGTGTTTCTTTTCAACTTTACCCATTTTGTAGAATGGCCTGCTGCTTCTTTTCATGAACCGACTGCTCCCTTTGTGATTGGTATTATGGGGCGTGATCCTTTTGGATCCTACTTGGATGAAACCGTGCGAGGCGAAAATTTGCAGGGACATCCGTTGGTGATCAGACGTTTCAAGTCATTGGATGACGTTGACGCATGCCACATTTTATTCATTAATATAGCCGATAAAGAAGAAATCAAGCATGTTCTTGATAAAGTAAAAGGCAAGCCCGTGCTGACAGTAGGTGACGTAAATAATTTTGCCCGGCAGGGAGGCATGATCCGGTTCATTACAGAAAGTAATCGAACACGTATTCGAATTAACCTGGAAGCAGCAAAGCAAGCTGACTTAACCATCAGTTCGAAGTTGCTGAAGCTCGCTGAAATTGTTGAAACACAATCGAAATGAAGATGGCATTCAAGAAGACATCCATACAAAATAAACTATTACGCGTAATCCAGCTGATTAGTGGCACCGTTGTATTGCTTGCCTGTGTCCTATTCTTTACGTATGAGTATGTGACATTCCGCCAGGAACGTATGCGGGAGCTGGTAGCTATCGGAAAAATAGTAGCCACTAATTCTACTGCGGCACTCGCCTTTGACGACCGTGCTGCTGCCCGCGAAACACTGAATGCATTGCAAGCCGAAACACGAATTACTGCAGCCTGTTTGTATGATCGGGATGGGAAATTATTTGCTTCCTTTCCCGATCACCTTTCTGCTGACGCGATTCCTGCCGCTCCCGGAACAGGCGGTTTCACCTTTACCAGTAATTCATTAGAAGGGTTCCAAATGGTGACACAAGGAAACCAGCAATTGGGCACGTTATTCTTGCGCTATAGTATTGAAGCCTTATATGATCGCATGAAGGTATATGCAGCATTAGCCATCATGATTGTGTTACTGTCTTCAGCACTGGCTTATCTACTCTACATACGCCTGCAGAAAAGCATTTCAAAACCGATTCTGGCTCTTGCTAAAACTGCTCATGCCATTGCTGATCTGCAGGATTTTTCGGTTCGTGCTGTAAAAGAAAGTGAGGACGAGGTCGGGCTGTTTACAGATGCCTTTAACCAGATGCTGAACCAGATTGAGCAGCAAAATGCGGCTCTCAGCGAAAGTAGCGAGCGTCTGCGGGCTGTCTTGAATTCTGCTCTTAGCGGTGTCATTGTAATTGATGCTCAGGGTGACATCCTTGACTGGAATGAACGCGCTGAAAAAATGTTCGGCTGGCGAAAAGAAGAAGTCATGGGAAAAGAACTGGCCCGTATTATCATCCCTGAAAACTTCCGACAGGCTCACCGGAACGGAATGGGACACTTTTTAAAAACAGGTAATGGCCCTGTACTCAATCAACTTCTTGAACTGACTGCCTTGCGTAGAAACGGAAGTGAATTTCCCGTTGAACTTTCCATCAGCGCATTAAAGACGAATGATATCCTGACTTTTTGCGGATTTGTTACAGACATCACCGAGCGAAAGAAAGCCGAAGAGGCCATTCAAACGTTCAATCAAAAACTGGAGCAAATGGTGATTGACCGAACGGCTGAGCTTGAAGTTTCCAATAAAGAACTTGAATCATTTTCTTATTCTGTATCACACGATCTCCGAGCTCCCCTTCGGTCTATCCATGGGTATGTTAATATTTTGTACGAGGATTATGGAACCATGATGAATGATGAGGGTAAACGCGTGATCCAAACGATTTTAAGAAACGGTCAGCGCATGGGCCAGCTGATTGATGACTTACTGGCTTTTTCCAGGCTGGGTCGGAAAGAACTTACGAAAAGCCATATCTCCATGCACGATCTGGCAGAGAATGTCATTGATGAGCATAAACGATCCGCAGCCAATGGTCAAGTCGTTTTCACACTTCATCCAATTCCACCTGCACGGGGCGACAATGCAACGCTGCGGCAAGTGTGGGTAAACCTCATTTCGAATGCCGTAAAATATTCAAAGGGAAAAGAAAAACCCACTGTAGAGATTGGGGCCATAGAGGAACATCAGCACATCACGTACTATGTAAAGGATAACGGTGCTGGTTTTGATATGGAGTATTATAATAAGCTGTTTGGGGTTTTTCAGCGGCTTCATTCTATGAACGAGTTTGAAGGAACAGGTGTGGGACTGGCCATTGTGCAACGCATTATCTCCAAACATGGTGGAAAGATCTGGGCCCTGGCAAAAGTTAATGAGGGCGCAACGTTTTATTTTACGCTAAGTGATTAGTCTATTACGGGTTGCCGGATATCGTCACCAAGAACAGTTACTGGTGGCGGGCAGGCGAAGACAGTAAGCTAACCGTCCATTTCCGTTCATTCCTTCTCTTTAACTGAACAGTTGCATTCTTTAAATCGCTCCAAATTTTGAGTTTCAGATGTTGGTCTTAAATTTGTTCTACAAAAGTTGATATAATCAATATGAGTACACGAATTTATCTTGGAGAACTGGAAGAACTGGTGTTGCTGATGGTTGCCTTGTTGAACAAGGAAGCCTATGGTGTTTCCATTATGGAAGAATTGAAGAAGCAGGCTTCACGCGAAATTAGTGTGAGTGCCATTCATGCTGTGCTGCACCGACTGGAAGAAAAAGGATTTGTGCGATCTAAAATGGGCGGTGCATCCGATGAACGGGGTGGCAGAAGAAAAAGATTGTTCTCTATTACGGCATACGGTCGCGATGTGCTCATTGAACAACGTGATACGCGGGCCATTATATGGAATCAGATTGGTAACATATCCCTTTCATGAAACACAACGAGATCAAGACTCCGCAGTGGATTGATTCCATCATTGATACACTTGCTCCGGCTCATTTTGCTGAAGAGATCAGGGGTGATTTGTATGAATGCTTCCGGATGGATCTGGAAGAAAAAGGAATTCGCACAGCACGGAGAAAGTATGTGTGGCGAGGTCTCGGCTTTGTCTTCAAACGCTTCTTCTGGAAAAAAACTCCCTTCATAACATCAAATTCCCTCACGATGATTCTAAACTATTTTAAAATGGCGAAGCGCAGCTTACTGGCGAGTAAAGGCACTTCGTTTATCAACATCATTGGTCTTGTTACGGGTATTGCATCTGCTCTGACGGTAATCGCAGTGATTCGATATGAAACGAGCTTTGATACATTTCATAGTAAGGCTGATCGAATCTATCGTGTCGTGCGAATTAGTGGTGAGGATATGTCGGAGTTCCGTTCGGGCATTTCGTTTCCGGTGCATCGCGCCATGCGGGATGAGATAGCCGGGTTAAACGATATTGCCGCGATGGAATATTTCGGTGGTGCGTATGTTGACGTGCTTGATACGAAAGGCAATAGCGAACGAAAATTCAGGGAGGAATTTGGATTTGCACTAGTAGAACCTTCGTTCTTTAAGGTCTTTGATTTTGCACAGACCAATTTTAAATGGCTGGCCGGCAATAAGGAAAAAGCATTTGATGAACCTTTTAATACTGTGCTCACCAGCAGCATGGCCAAAAAGTATTTTGGTAATGAAGATCCGATTGGCCGAACTATTAAAATTCAACAAAAGTTCGACTGCAAAGTTACAGGTGTTATTGAAGACTTCCCTCCCAATACTGATTTTCCATTCACGGTTTTGTTGTCGTATGCTTCCGTTCCAACGCTGGCAAGCAAAGGGGTGTATGACGACTGGTTTAGTGTGAACGACAGCCATCATGTTTATCTGCGGTTGCCGGAGCATATGTCGAAGGAAGAAATGGAAAAACAAATTGCTAAAATACATGCAGCGCATACCCCCAAAGAGTTGCACGAATCAAGGCATTACCTTTTACAATCATTAAGCGAACTTCATCACGATGCGCGCTTTTCTAATTACAGCAGAAGAACCATCAGTCGCGAAACCATCCTTGGGCTTTCCATTGTGATGTTATTTTTATTGCTCACAGCCTGCATCAACTACATCAATCTTGCCACAGCCCAATCTACATTGCGCTCGAAGGAAATTGGCGTGCGAAAAGTGATGGGCAGTAACCAGCGACATGTGATGCTCCAGTTTCTGACAGAAACGTTCGTAATTGTTTCACTCTCTGCATTCGCAGCACTTCTGGTAGCCGATGCCATTTTGATTACTTTCCAATCGCTGCTTAACGTTACGTTCACGCAACATGTTTTTACGGACACTACCCTCCTGCTTTTTCTGCTCATTATTGTAGCCAGTGTTACGCTCTTTGCAGGATTTTACCCGGCACTCATCATTTCGCGATTCAATCCGGTAACGGCATTGAAAAACAATCTCAATCTACAAAAGCCTTCTGCGTTCAGCATGCGCAAAGTGCTGGTGGTTTTTCAGTTTACCATTACACAAATCCTGGTGGTGGGCACGTTCATCGTGATGAGCCAGATACAATACTTTAGTCATGTAAACATGGGTTTTAACCGCGAAGGCATCATCAGCACTCGCGTTCACAGCCGCAATCTCAATACACTCGAAACCTTAAGGAATAAACTTCTGGCCAATCCCGATGTGGCGGATGTGAGTTACAGTTATACCCTTCCCTCAGGTGTAAAACGGAACCGCTCGTATGCTGACATTGGCCGGACGGATGCCAATGAAATGAAGGATTATCTCGTCTATGAATTTGTCTCCATCGATCCATCCTATTTAGGCCTCTACGATATTAAACTACTGGCCGGAAGAAATCTGATGATGAGCGACTCCATTGGAAATATTCTCGTGAATAAAACGCTTCTGAAAAATCTGCAGCTTGGAACACCGAACGAAGCGATCGGTAAAGAACTGAAGCGAAGTGACGGAGAACGCTCCACTATTGTTGGTGTGGTTGATGACTACTATGGCAACTCGTTGAAAGAGCAGGCCGACAACATTGTCATGTTAATCCAAAGAACAGAATACGCTACACTAAGCATAAAACTGAATGTGAAAGAAAGTGAATCCTTACAAAGCGTAGTGGATGGTGTAGGTCAAATATGGTTGGAAACTTTTCCTGAATATATTTTCAACTACACGTTCCTCGATGAAAACATTAAAGCATTTTACGTGCAGGAAGAAAAGTATGCTCGTTTGTTTCAGATGTTCTCCATTGTTTTTCTACTCATTGGCCTGTTGGGTTTGTATGGTCTCATCTCTTTCCTTGCGAACCGAAAAAGCAAAGAAGTGGCTGTGCGCAAAGTATTCGGTGCCACCTTGATGAGCATCATGATATTGTTTTCGAAAGACTACATCAAACTGATAGCCTTGTCTTTTATTTTGTCAGTTCCTGTTGCCTATTATTTGTTAAACGACTGGCTCAGCCATTTTGCCAACCACATTGAATTGCAGTGGTGGCTTTTCATCTTGCCGGGCCTGGGTGTACTCCTTGTTACGATGCTGATTGTCGGAATGAAAATGTTGAATACAGCCAGGATAAATCCAGTGGATAAGTTGAAGTATGAATAGATGGTCGGTTTCCGGTTACAAGTTTCGGTGGCAAACAACCTGAAATTATTTACTTCCCGTTCCGGGGAATATCTGAATTCAAGGCCGGATTGAATTACTTCATGCCTCCTTATATTAAAGTGATGCGCAAAATTCTCCGACTATGATTGCCGTCAATACTGGGAGTAATAAAGTAAAGTCATCTTCAGTAGCCTTTTAACAATTTGGAAGTCATTCTTTTTCATTCCCGCGTTCTACCAAAAAGGATACGTTGTTACAACTTTCATTTTCTATCCACTTATTTTTGAATTAAAAATCGCAATGAATTATTGAGGCAAAAATTACACACCATTACTCTTTTCGTTTGACTTATGCAACTTGTTGAGAATCTATCTGATTCACTGTACCTTACCCTGCAACCTCCCTTGAAAGGAAACGCGATAGGAAAAACTTACTAACTTGTATCAACTGATTACTCAAGAGTTGAAAATTCTATTTACAATAAAAAAAAGACTGGCACTTCTATTTCTGATGACTGTCCCAGCCATTATTTGTGGTGCGCAATCATTGTATCCTGATTTCGGGTCATTGTTCTTTAAGAGAATTTCTACTGAACAGGGGTTGCCTCAACCTTCCGTCAATTGCATACTTCGCGACTCTCGGGGTTTTGTATGGCTTGCTACAGAAGATGGATTAAGTCGCTTTGATGGCACTGAATTCAAGACATTCCGCCACGACCCTGATGATTCAACCAGCTTAAGTCACAATGTTGTACATTTTATTCAAGAAGAAGAAACCACAGGGAATTTGTGGATCGGAACGGTTGCTGGCGTCAATTATTTCAACCGATCGTTAGAACAGTTCACAGTTTATAAAACAAATGATCCTCCTGGCACCGTCTATGCCAATGCTGCTTACGATAAAAAAAGAAAACGCTTATGGCTCGCCTGCACGATTGGTGGGTTGCGCTACCTGGATTTGTCTGTGCAAAAAGTATTTGATTTTAAAGAACACCTAGCGGACAAAGAAATTGTATGGACCGTCAAAATAGCGGGTGACAGTTTAATGATCGGAACGCTACAGGGTTTAAAGATTTTAGATTTACACAGTAACAAGACATCCACTCTCCATAATCTCTCTCCTGTCCGTGCTCTGCTGATTGATCAAAATGATATCTGGTTCGGAACAGAGGGTGATGGACTGGGTCGGTTCGATCGCCTCACAAAAAGAACGACTTATTATAACCGGGCGAATGGCGGAACAAACAACAATGACATCTGGTCTTTAGCAAAAGATACGGACAATAATTTATGGATCGGCACGGATGGAGGTGGGTTAAACATTTTAATGCCGGGTAAGAAAATCTCCAAATATTATCTCCACTCCGAATTTGATGAGAGAAGCTTAAGCTATAATACGATCCGCTCCATCTTTATTGAACCCAACGGAAATGCCTGGCTTGGCACTTACAATGGTGGTGTTAGTTATCACGAAGTTGCTCCTATTTCATTTCGGTTATATCGGAAAGAATTTCTCAATGAAAACTCATTGCGTGACAATGCTGTTTCAGCATTCACAGAAGCAGATGATGGAACGATCTGGGTTGGTACAGATGGCGGAGGGCTTCACTTTTTAAAGAATGGGATTGTTCATCGTTATCCATTACCTGGTAAACTGGCAGACATCAAGGTAATCACCTCTTTACAAAGTGACGGTGACGGTTTGTGGATTGGGTCATTTCAAAATGGACTGATTTACCATGATGGCCACGGTGGATGGACACAATTCGTGCACAACCCTAATGACAGAGCAACAATTAGTGCGAATACAGTATGGTCTATTCAGAAGGACTCATTGGGGTATCTGTGGATTGGTACCAATCGTGGTGTGAACCGATTTGATCCAAAAACAAAAGTATTTCATCATATTGATCATCCGCTTGAAGGAAATATTAACGCGCTTTTTAATACCATTCAGGCTCAAATGATTTTGATTTCTTCCAATAATACACTTTGGGTGGGATCGTATGGTTTGTTGACTGCATATCTGCCGGCCACTGATTCAATTATCGAGATTAATGGGATTAGCAGGGACGGACGTAGCATACCGGATCTGCGAGTGAAGACTTTATTAGAGGATCACGGAAAAATCTGGATCGGCACGTATGGAAGTGGCCTTTGTCAATACGACCTTATCACCGGTTCATTTCAAATTCTCGATGAGCGTGATGGATTGCCTGATAATATTGTACTCGCTATCGAAAAAGGCGAGTCTGGAAGTTTGTGGTTAAGTACCAACCGGGGACTAGTTCATTTCAATGAAGCGGATACTGTCTTTACTGTGTTTGATTCTGATTACGGTATTCAAGGAACTACCTTTAACCGAAACGCCTCTCTACAAACACATGATGGTTATCTGCTGTTTGGAGGCACCAAAGGTTTTAATGTTTTCAAACCTCAAAAATTTTCATGGGATCCAGGAGCACTTGCCATAGTGTTTACCGAATTCAGGATCTTTAACAAACCGGTAAAGCCAGGAAGTGATTTCTTAAAACAGAGTATAACAGAAACCCAGGAGCTTGATCTGTCACACACCAATTCACGACTGATCACCCTGCACTTTTCAGCATTTAATTTTCTATCACCCGACAAGATTATTTATGCCTACAAACTGGAAGGTTTTAATGATAATTGGCAGATCACCGGTAAAGATCATAGTGTCACATTTACAAATCTTGATCCAGGGAGTTACACTTTGGTTGTCAAAGCATCCTTCAACGGACGGCTTTGGGGACCGCAAAAATCAATGACAATAGTCATCCAAACACCATGGTGGAAAACGTCTTATTTCCGCGTGATATTATTCCTCATTTTCTGTTTTGCGACATATAGTTTTTTCCGTTACCGAACATTTCAACTCAAGCAGCGGAAAAAGGAGCTTGAATATTTAGTAAATCAGCAGAGCAAGGAAATTAGTAGTCAAAATCATGACCTGGCTGCACAAAATGAAGAGCTGAAAGCACAAAATGATGAAATGATAGCGCAGCAACATACGATCACTGCGCAGAATCTTATGCTGAATGAAGCAAAACTAAGTCTCGAGACAATTAATGAATCGTTAGAGCAAGTTGTTTATCAACGCACAGAGAAATTAAATGAGACCATTCGTCAGCTTAATAAAACCATAAAAGAATTGGATGCTTTTGTGTATAGTGCCTCTCATGACCTTATCGCTCCTCTGAAATCTGTATTAGGTCTTGTAGAGTTGGCACGAAGACAAAACAAGCAAGAGGAAATCGTTTGCTACATTGATCATATTGAACGAAGTATAAAAAAACTCGAGGACGTTATAAAGAACATGATTCATTACTCACAAAATTCGAGTATGGATGTTCTGTATGAAGAGGTGAATTTATATGAACTTGTTCAGGAATGTTTTTCGGATATGAAATTCCTGCCGGGAATGGAGAAGATTATTCATCAGGTCAATTTAAATCAAGATGCAATTGTATTGAGTGACCGGAAGCGACTCAAGATTATTCTAAATAACCTGATCAGCAACAGCGTCAAGTATCGCGATGACAGAAAAGATTCGAATACTCTGAGGATAACTTTTGAAGAGGGAAAAACCGCATGGAGACTGGAAATTATTGACAATGGGATTGGCATTGATAAACAATTTCTCAGCCGGATATTTGAAATGTTTTATCGTGCTACCGATCGTTCACAGGGTTCGGGACTCGGTCTTTACATTGTTAAAGAAATGGTTGAACGACTCCATGGAGAAATCGATGTGGATTCTGAAAAGGGCCAATGGACTAAGTTCACCATTACGATTCCGCATGGAGAAATTGATGCCTGAGCAAAAACCTGATTGGAAACACCAGGGCGGAAATGAAAATGCTGAATACTGCTAAGATGGATTCGGTAGACAATTTGAAGCAGGACTATTGGTTATTATCCGTTGTCAAAGAACGTGAACCATTCGCAACTGCATATTGATTAAATATAGCTACTGTCGATTCGCGTTCAGTGCAGATGCGCGCTGGGTCGACTGAGTTTCATTGATGAATGGTGCGCGCAGTAAAAAACCAAAGTGATCATCCCGCTAAGCCATTGTGCAGTTTGTGTTTTTTTTTACGCGCGATCAGGGTATCGCTATGAAATGCACTAGACCAGACGCGCATGTAAGCTAAGCGAAGATCGAAGCAGGCACACTTCCTTCGATCAACAATCTTTGGAGGTTATACCGTCTGGCGCTTCAGAAATTGAACTATCAAAAAGAACACGTTGTGTTTTGATTGAATATCACTGTTGTTGGGTTACGTTTCGTCAAACCATTTCGCCCATAACAGGTCACACACAAAATCAATTTTCCAATCCTTTGAACTCCGCGTCATCTAGATTCTTTCTAACTTCTCGTAGAATATCATCGAGTTCGTTGGCTGAAAGATTCAAGTGCTGAAGTAACTCTTTCCCTTTTTCATTCATCTCTATCTCGTGCCCGATCAAATTCACTAAACCCAGTATGCGGGCCAATGGACTTCTCACTTTATGCGCATTAATGAACGCATGGTGGACAAACTTTTTGTTTTGATCGATGATGGTCTGGGTTCTATAAGCAACCAGGTTATTTAAGTTCTCATTGATTTGCTTGAGCTCCTCTCCTGACGCTAATAATTCTTCTTCTGAGGTCCTCAATTCTTCATTCTTATTTTGTACTTCCTTATTAACGTCCATCAGGTTTTTGTTGAGCTCATTCGTTTTATCCATACTTTCCTGAAGGTCCGCTTTTAATTCAGACATGACTTTAAGATTCAATGCATCCTGCACGGTTCGTTTGCGAATATTGTAGCTCCATACGGCAGAGACGAGACATACACAAGATGCTAACACGCCATGAAAAAGAAAGGCGGTTAAATCCATATAATCCAGCTGTGTAAAATAAATTTCCTTGTACCCGATATATTGTATATACGCAAAGGTGCCATGGTGAATAACCACAAGGACAATCAGTGGAATCTGAAGTCTCCAGTTCTGATAGATAATCAAAATGGTTGAACTGATGAATACCCAAAAATGCATTTCCGCCATGCCATGCATTTGATAGATATACTGTGCTGCAAAAATGGCCGAGACTGCACTCAGGATATATTGATACAAATTTGATTCAGGCAACAGTTTCTTCGTGATGAAATAAGCAAACAGGCACAATCCCCCTACCCCTAAAGCGATTAACCATGTGTCATAAAAAATGGCGATGAAAATTCCGAAAAGGAACATTAGGACCAACAAACCTCCTGTTAACTTATCTGCCCTTGCGTAGATGCTTTTGTAAAGTTGCCTGAAATCCTGGCGGCTCAACGAATATTGAGCGCGTAGCGTGTGATCATTCATAAGAGGTCTAAGCTTTCTTCTTTTTTTGAAATGCTGCATCCATACGATTGGGTAGCCAGCTCGCTGAAGTGTGGTGGATTTTTTTGATTCAGCAATGAATCCATTGCCATTTGTACAAAGTTACTGGTGGGATCGGTGCAATATCGCGAACGGTTATAATTACCTCTGAAATATAATTGGTTGGTGGCTTGAATTAGAGCCGCTTGTGGTGTTGAATATATACCGCAGGCTTTCGCCAATCGTTCATCTGCGTCAACTATAATGGTGATATCTTTCTCAGTGAGAAGTTCTTTTGCCCGGTTTACTTTCTCCTGGCTGGCAACCACGACAAAGAAATCAATTTGATGCGCGTATTTCTTTTGTAAAGCATGAAAGTGTTTCAAATTAAATCGTGAACACGGACAATCCGGGTTGAAGAAATGTAATAACCTGGGTTTGGAATAGTGCTGCGGAATAAGGAAGGAATCATACTTAATTGCTTCGTTGGGCAAAACAACACGATAATCTTCAGGCACCGGGGTGGGCAGGAGATATTGCATTTCCTGATACCAGAATATCCGAACAATGGCGGCCAGCGATCCCACCAGAATAAAAATCACAAATGCTTTCTTCACATGATATCGTTAACTACCCACACGATCAGTTTCAATGGCGGATATTATTCCAGCTTCAAACCCAAAATTATATATAATCAGCTAAGATTAATAGAGCCCGAATCGTGAATGTAAGATTCTGTACACCATTATCGTTTTTTTTGAATATCAATGACTTTTCAAAAGAAGTAACATCTTCCATTAACGGTTGCAGGTTTATTTCCATTAGAGTCACCAGCTCCTGTAGGAATATTGAATTGATGAAATAACCTGCAATACGATGACGATATACTTCAGTGGCCCTGTTGCGAGTTAAGCCGGCATTGGCAGATTTGTTATAGGGTTGTTGGATGAAATTGAATTGTGGAGCTGGAGGAGTCTAGCTTTATGCGATTGACTGGACTAACAACCTTGTCGTATATTATACTTATCTGTCGCGCGACATATTAGGTGTCAAGCAGATTATGACATTGAAGGTGACAGGGAGTTAAATGAGACACTGCAAAGTCTGAACTGCTTCGAATATATGAAGCAATGAAATTTTGAAATCCATATCGAACTAACCTCTTATTTGGTAAACATGGAAGGACTTGCTGGGCAGCTTAATCAGCCTGACTGTACACGTTATTTTCTTCGTCTTCTGATCCTATATCTTCCTGCGCGTCATCCGCATCTGAACCAGGTACGTCCAGATTCTTTCCGGCAAAATCAACAGGACGCTGGCGCTGTTTTAACTCTTCGTCATCTCCCATATCCATGCTGAGATCTTTAGGACCTAATGCCTGCAGATCTTCCTTTGTAACATCTGACTCATTATTTTTTTTACTGCCTTTAACCTCTGAGTTCTTTTTAGTTGAGGAATTCTTTAGCCTCGATGACACTTTCGCATCACCGTTTTTCAACACATCATCTGAATCGTCAAGATTTTCATCTATCCGCTTTCCCTTGCGGAAAATATCATCATCCGCACTATACTGAGGGTATCCCGGAAATTGAGCATTTTCATTTTGAGTTTTTTTTGATGGATTATTTTTAGCTTTCGAAAGTGTATGCTTTTTTGTAGTTGCCATGATTAATTTATTTTGCGTTGCTATTAGTATTATCTGAGGAACGGAATGAATCACGAGTCCTCCTTTAAAGACGATGGCTTAAAATTTTCGGAAGACGTCTCTTTGGAATCGTCTTTTTTAACGGGCTTGCCTTCAGCATCTAATGCTACTCGCTTTCTCTTTGAGTTAACATCCTGGTCCGATTTTACACTCGGTTTTTGCTTCTTGTCTTTCATATTTTTACTGTGTAAAGTATCTAGGGAATAACTGTGATTTACTTGAATACAAACTCCCCGCCTTACGGATTAAACGATCGCACTCGTTACAATGGCCGCATACATCCGTAAGGCTAGTGAGTTTAATAACATCCTATTTTTCTTCTTGTTCTGCTGCCTCTACATTAATTGCCGATACCGCAACTTCTGTTAATTTTTCATCCGCTAATTTTTCTTCTTCCAGTGTCTCTTCCAGCAATTGCGCGACTTCTTCCATACCTAGTGTTTCAGCGAAAGTTCTTAAAGTACCATAGGAAGCAATTTCATAATGTTCAATTTTCTGACCGGCCGCAATAATCCCTGCATCCATCATTGAACCCTCTTCACATTCTTCCATGATGCCCTCACCCTCTTTAATTAAGCCTTCCATAGCGTCACATTTTTTGGCTACCGGTTTCTTATTTAGGATTCCAAATACTTTTTCAACTCTTTCGATTTGACCTTCTGTTTCGGAAAGATGGTTTTCCAATGCTTCAATGAGTTCTTCGGAAGTTGCATTTTTAATCATTTTAGGTAATGCTTTCGTGAGTGCCTTTTCTGCCCAGTAAATATCCTTTAAACCATCTTCGAACAATTTCATTAATTGTGAAGATTGCATGGCTCCTTTTTCAGATTTGCCATTCGAACTATTTTGTTGGGTGCTTTTTTTATTACCCTCGGAAGTTTTTGTAGTTGCCATAAATTTTAAAGTTTATTATTTATTGTTGTGATTGTTTTTATTTAATCAGTGTAAGCTTTCATTTATAAATCGTGCCATTTTGATTTCGTACCTGGCACCTCCAAAACGCTCACTACCGAAATTGTATCAGTAAAGGATCTCTACACCTGTGGAGTTGACACCACTTATCAATAGAGTGAATACATTTTTTCTACAATGGAGGGCAAAAACAGTGGTTAAATTCTTCCACACCTGCTTACTTTTTTGCTGGCATCTTTTTAGCCCCGTTGGAATAGCGATAAACCTTTCCTAAAATTCATATAAAAAATCATTCGTTCATATACTGTAATTGTCTCTCCCTTGTATTAGTTCTACTTTTTATAGCATCCTTTGCAGGTCAAATCATAACCGGATGGAAAGAATATAATAAGAGCGGGAAGAATATCACCAACAAACAGTTGAATTGGGCACATATCTATATACCAGCCGTTTCTTAAAAACGACATTTAAAAATTGGGAAGGTGAATTTTTACAAATGGGATTGTATGTACTGCTTACTATTTCACTCAGGCAAAAAGGATCGAGTGAGTTGGTCAACCAATAGCTACTAAGAAACCGAATTAGTATAACGTTGTTTTATCCTTATACAATCGGATCGCTCAAAGTTGCTATTACTTAGTTTGATAAAGAGATTCTGATGAAGGTCAGAATCTTTTTTTTAATCTCTGCAAGCAACCAAATGTTTTAAGGCCCTCGTGTAGATAGGTATCTAATAAAATGTAACGTAGTTTTATGGCAACGTAGTGAAACGTTGCCTACGGTATGAATATTTTTTGAAGTGAGGCTTTGGCTTCAGCAATTGTGTTTGGTTTAGGTAAGTAAGCCGACACACCAAGTTCGATACAGAATTCCTGATCCAGTGGATTTCTACTGGTTGTGTATATAACTACCGGAATATTTTTAAATCGTGGGTCTCGCTTGACGGCTTTCAAACATGCTTTCCCATCCATTGCAGGCATGTTGATATCAAGAAAAATATAATCCGGAAGTAGTACGCAATCGTCAAGAAATTTTAAAACCTCTACACCATTTACAACATTAACGCATTCAACTCCCGGTTGTATGAATTCAAGCACCTCGAGAAACAAGGAATAGTCCTCAATGTCATCTTCCGCATATAAAATAAGCATGGTAGTCAGCCTAATATTTTTATTGAATGTAACATAATTATCCGGGCGTTGCATAGAGAATGAATCACACGTCTTTACTAGATCGCATGAAGCAAATGTAGCACTTAGTCATAAGTCTCTTCTTCATGCAGAGCTTCTTCTTTAGAAATTGCATTGTGCTCTGAGACCCATAAGATCGCCTTATCCAATTCATTACTATCAAAAAGTCTGAATTCGCCTGGTATTTCTTTACTGAATGTCTCAAAAAGTTCCTCTATTTCCTTTGAGTTTGAAACTAATGCCATACGGTTCCATTTACTAAACTGATTAAGACGAATCAACGCGTCCTTTGTCCATGCGCCAATGGCAAAATTCTTGATGGGATGCTCCACCACAAGTAAATAGTTCAGCTTATCAATACGTTTCATTAATTCTGATATGGAAGGCAGAACTATTGCATCGAAATCATCTTTCGTTGTATCGTTTACTAACCTAAATCCCACCATTGTATTCGGTGTGCTTTTTAGTTCCTCTATCATAGTTTCAAGAATTAGATTGCATTACTAACTAACTAGTTAAAGCCATCGCCCTACGGATTATACAATGACACTCGTTACAATGATTGCATATGTCCGTAAGGCATTAGACCTTAAGCGGATTCAAAAAAATTGAATCACTTACCAAGGAGAATATAAATAACATGCCAAATCAATCTAAGCCTCCCCGGTTGAATTAAAGTTCATAAAATGGAGTACTGAGAAATATAGTGTAGAATATTTTCGATTCCCGGGTAATTTTATAACCGATACACACAACTATTTTCAACTGCCAGAGGATGAGCCGATACAAAGGTGTCATTTCCAACGAGGGATGTCCGGCAGTGAAAAAGGAAGTGGAGTTGTTATTCAAGAAAGCACTTCAGGGAATTAAATTTCAAACCGGCAAAGCCACCATCATTGCCACATCCTTTCCAATTTTAAATTCCGTTGCAAAAGTGATGGCCGAGAATCCATCATACAAACTTTTAATTGGCGGACACATTGACAAAATCGCGCAGACGCTGTTGGCGCTTACCTTATTGGAAAAGGAGTAAGTCCACTTCGAATCTCTTCAACCGGTTACGGTGCTAGCAAACCAGTAGACGATAATAAAACGACTGCTGGCCGAACACGAAACAGACGCGTGGAACTCTATGTTGAATTCATTGAAAAAGTTGAAGGTCCTAAATAGAAATACATAAATGCATAAAGACTTGCACCCCCTCCTAAGGTGCAAGTTTTTTTTATGCTTAACAAGCGACAAACAGAAATCTTTAAGCAAGGATTAAGAGGAATTGCGCCAGAGGTATTCCCATTGACAATGAAAGCTTAAAGGAGTTTGATATTTTATTATCGTCATCATTCATTCAGCAATATCTCATGCAAATGTTTTGTTTTCTTTATCCCGCTGTTTTGATTCTGAAGGAATATGCAGATGATCATACGTTTTGACGCGAAGCGAAAAATCACTGACCACATTCATAAAATTCATAAAAGCTTCGTAAGGAGAAGCATACGGACTAAAATAATTATGGACGTTACCATCATCGCCTGTCTTCGTTGACATGTAATAGAGATGATCACTGGTTTGCAAGTAGCGCCATACATCAAGATGCACAGCGCTGTTCATATTTTTCACCTCTTGCTCCATGTTTTTCACAGTGTCAAAAGTATCACACTGCATTTCATTACCCAGCCAGGCAGACAGATCATGCGCTTGGTCGGCCCACGAAATTGAGTCTTTCACGCTAATCTTGTTACAGGGAGAAAACAAATGAATTGCTTCTGATGGAGTAATCATTGTATACTTTTTATTAACGGCCAATGCCTCAATCAGACCTTCTAAGAATTCAAAAACACCGGTCTCTCTTTTTTGATGTTCACCAAAGGTCTCGTAGTCTAAACCAAGTGTTACAAGGTTCTCCTTTTCAGGGATGATATCCAGCCCTTTAAGATATTTCTTTGGCGTAAGCGTTTGTGTGTAGCGAAAAGCAATATCATCGCTTAGATTATAATTCCGAAAAAATATCCGTAGTCCATTACCATCTGTGTGTTCATATACATGGTGTGAATTATGGTGCTGTGACTGGGGGCTAAACCCATCTGTTAAAATTCCGTCAAAGCCAAGATTATTCACTGCACGTCCAATATCATCATTATAAATTAATTCTGTGTTACGAAAAACAACGGGCCATACGTCAAACAGTTGATGTATTTTAGTGCGGTGCATTTTTACTTGTGCAGCAAACTCCTCCGCGCTTATCAGGCACGATAATGAATGGTAGTAGGTTTCCGATAAAAACTCCACAGCACCGGTTGCCGCCAGCATTCGAAAACTTTCGATAACAGCCGGAGCAAATTGCTCCATTTGATTCAGTGCCACTCCTGAGATTGAAAACGTAAACCGAACTTCTGGATGCTTCTTAATTAGTTTTAACAACAACAGATTGGTGGGTTGATAACACTCTTTCGCAATTCTGCGCATGATAATTTGATTGGCACCATCATCGAAATAATCACGACCTGTTCCGATGTCAAAAAAACTGAATTGACCAAGACGTCTTGGTTGATGGATCTGAAAATAAATATTCAGATAACGAGTTTTAGGATTGTATTGTGAGTTCATTATAGAGGGTTTTTATTCTTTTTGCTGCCTTGTTCCAGTTTATTTTTTTTATTTCTATTTCACTTTTTGTTTTAATCGTATTGATCAAACTTTTATGTGTAAGTAAATTGCAGATTGCATTTGCCAGGGCATCAATATCCCAGAAGTCAATTTTAATAGCATGTTGTACAACTTCTGCCACGCCCGATTGGTTCGAAATAATAACCGGTACTCCCGCCATCATCGCTTCAAGCGGAGTAATGCCAAAAGGCTCCGACACCGATGGCATTACATATACATCACTCATTGACCAAATCTGATTTACTTTACTATTCGTCAAAAATCCGGTGAAGTGAAAGTGAGCGGACATCCTTAGGGCTGCAACAAGCTTAACCATTTTAGGAAGCATGTCACCTGAACCCGCCATAACGAAATGCGCTTCTGGAAATTTTGTCAATACCTTATGTGCTGCTTCTACAAAATAACTGGGTCCCTTCTGTTGCGTAATTCTTCCCAGAAAAGTAACAACTTGTTTTCCATGAAGAGATGGAGTCACTTCGATATTGCTTTGTCTGGGCGTCACGCCATTGTGAACCACTTCAACTTTTGAAAAGGGTATATGGTAACGTGACACGATTATGTTTTTTGTCAATTGACTTACGGCAATGATGCGATCAGCTTGTTCCAATCCATTGCGTTCAATCGTACACACTCGTTGGTCTGCATTTTCGCCACTGCGATCATATTCAGTAGCATGAACATGGACTACCAACGGTTTACCACTGATGTTTTTTGCTTCAATCGCTGCCGGAAAAGTCAACCAATCATGAGCATGAATAATATCGAATGAATTTCGAATGACGATTTGCTTTGCTACAATGGCATATCGCTCCACCTCCTGAAGCAGCCGCGGTCCGTAACCTCCTGAAAACGCATATTGAACATTAACACTTTGTTTTCTTTTTGATTTTACTCTTACTTTCTGTTCTTTCAGTCCGGTATGCAATTGATAATTCCATTGCGAGATGTTTGCCTTCTCAAATGAAGTGTCTTCTGAGAAATACGGAAGTAGTTCAGAGCTCAATAAAACCTGAATTAACTTTTGCTGACCTGTCTTTTCTTCAATTGATTTGTCGATATGCGAAACAACCCAAGTCTCGCTTTCTATTTCAATGTCGGATAGAGGAATTGGAACATTACTGGCACCCATGACATTCACACCTTTAAAGGGTGCATGATCATCCGTCTTAGGCACTACAAAGAGGATACGGACATTTTCTTTTGAGAGTGATTGAGTGAGACCAAGGCAAGCTGTGCCAAGACCTCCCGAAATATGGGGCGGAAATTCCCAGCCAAACATCAGAACTTTGATCATGAATGAAGCATTAAAATTAAATTAGCACTGCAACTTTACTAAAACGATGAACTTTGGCAATAAACTATATCAGTTGAAACACTGAGTATTGTCATGAATTTAATTCAGACCACACAGGAATTGCAAGGTCGTTCACGAGATAAGTATGATTCATTGTCATCGAATTTTAAATCAATACCTATGAGCAAAGGTGCTGTGTTCATCTTTGCCAACCATCAGATAAAACCCTAATTTGAAAAATCAGGAAAAGTCTTAGCTTACTATTTTAAAATATTTTACAGGCTTTGTGAGTCATCACAGCCCCTGTGTGGGGGACTATATTTTATCACTGTTGTCCGACTAAAAATTATAAAGTAGTGTTACGAAGACATCACAACAATACTGCCGTATTGAGTCTATTGTCATGAAAGGATGAAGTTAACTGTTCTATTTTTTTAATTCAAAATATTCATCCTGAAAATACAATCGTAACTGCGATTTTTCGAAGCGTGCCACAGAGGCTTTTCAATTCGCCATTTCCATTGCATCGAAAAGTGAATTTCTGTAACTGTTTTAAAATAATTGACTTTCTGGGTTATGTATGAAACTACCTTCGGATTCCCAATATCCAATTTAAACACCAGTTTACAATCGGAGTTGGAGGAATATGTTAAAATGAATTACGCCAGACTGGCAGTAAAGGTTTTACAAACATCAAATTCCTGTTTTGCCATTTTATAAATTTTAATTTCCTCTTAATGAGGCAAATGCACTCATAAAATTTGAACCGTTTTAACAGGATGTTATTGCAGCTTCAATTCTTAACTGATTTTTTGGTAAAACATCACACAAACTTAATGATACAGGAACTTTTGGTAAGTTCTACCTAGGTCTTTCAATAACCGAAGACAGACTGTTGTTTCAGGCGGCAGTAATTAGCAATCGGAAACTATTTCCCCGTCCTGGCATGCTGAGAAGATTATTGAAAGGAGAAAGAAAATAGAGCACTGCGGGAAAGGCCACAGGGTTACAAAAGAATAAAAAGAATGTGCCACACACCACATCAGAGCATTTCTTCTCTCATCAATTCATGAGATTAAACCAAGACAAAAAAACTGCTTCTTTGTGAAGCAGTCCTTTTGAAAAAATACGTTGTATTTTTATTAATCGCGGTCGGCTTGAGAAATCACAATATTGATACAATACTACATAGCTTAAAAAAATGAATTTGCATCTTCAGAAATCATGTATACATTTAATTTTAAACCAACCTTGTATATGAAAACGATATTTACTTTTTGCATCTGTCTGCTCTCCTGCTCATTTGTTATGGCACAATCTCAGCCTACTGAAATCGCGAGTGTAGAAACTGCCGTAGAAAAGCTCCGCAACGCTATGCTCGCAGGGGACAAAGCCTCACTGGAAGAGCTAGCAGCATCAGAACTGAGCTATGGACATTCCAGTGGAGCAATCGAAGACAAAGCCGCTTTTGTAGCAGCTTTGGTCAGTGGTAAATCAGATTTTACCAGAATTGACATCACCAAACAAACTGTTGATATTATCGGAAATATTGCTTTGGTAAGACACGAACTTCGGGGAGATGCAAACGGCAACACGTTAAATTTGGGTGTGCTGTTGGTTTGGAGAAAAGATAAAAACGAATGGAAATTATTAGCTCGTCAGGCGTTTAAACTTTAATGACACATTTTAGTAAAACTGGTAGTTCCCCGCTTCAGTTTGCAAACGCGGAATTAGTCAGAGTTTGCGAGGAATCAATCGTGCTTTAACTTATCCCGGTAATTTGAAAAGATACTCGACTTTGAAATGAAGCCCGCATATTTCCCATTGTCCAGAACCGGAATGTTCCATGCTGCACTCTTATCAAATTTTTCCATCACGATGCTCATGTCGTCATGAGTGTTAACCGTGGCAAGCGGCTTTTGCATAAGCTGATTGACCAATACTGAATCATACAAGGCTGTGTTAAACATCAATTCACGAATATCATCCAATAGAATAATGCCTACCAGCTTACCTTGATCATCCGTAACGGGAAAAATGCTTCGCTTGGAATGTGCAACAGCATCGACTAATGTTCTCAGTGTTGAATGATAGCGAACCTCAACAAAATCCTTTTCGATAAAACTTTCCAGTAACAGTTCTGAAAGAACGTGCGTGTCTTTGGTGAAGGAGACTACACTGTTGTCGCTTTGCAATTTTTCCTGATCCAGCGAACGCGGACTTAAGTAGCGCGACACAGCTGTACTAAGAGCAGAAACAATCATCAATGGAATAATTAACTCATACCCACCCGTAATCTCAGCGATTAAAAAAACGCCTGTTAACGGAGCATGAAAAATTCCCGTCAATACTCCCGCCATGGCAACCAGGCAAAAATTAGAAGTAGGTAAATGAGTGAGGCCTGAAGTATTGAGCAAAAAGGCAAACGAAAAACCCAGGCATGAACCCACCAGTAAGGCAGGTGCGAAATTTCCACCATTACCTCCGGCATTCAGGGTGAATGATGTGGCAAATACTTTTACCAATCCGATGGTGAGAATAGCGAGGCCTATGCTCCATTGGTTCTGTGTGAAAAGCATCTGTAACGGACTGCCAGTAAAAAGTTGTTCCGGTTTGTAATGTGCCAGGGCGGTGATGGAAGAATAACCTTCTCCAAACAAGGCAGGGAACAGTAAGATCATTCCTCCCAATAAAAGCGAACATGCAAATAAGCGAAACAGTGGTGCCTTAAAATATTTTGCGAACAACACTTCCGTTTTCAGAAAGGTCTTCAGGTAGCATACGGAGATCAATCCGCATACAAAACCCAGCACAATATAATAGGGCACATTGTGATAATTAAAATCCGTTACATTTTTGAAGGAGAGCAAGATTCCTTCTTCCAGAATAATTTTGGAACACAATGCTCCGGTTGCTCCGGCAATAAGCAAGGGAATGAAGGCGGAAATACTAACGTCTACCAATAAAACTTCGAGGGCAAACAGCACTCCGGCAATGGGTGCGTTAAACGCAGTGGCAATCCCTGCAGCAGCACCACAAGCCAGTAAAAGTGTACGATCACGATAGCCGATCGGAAAGAAGGATGCAAACGTAGAACCAATCGCGGAACCAGTCTGTACAATTGGAGACTCCAAACCTGCTGATCCGCCCATACCTACCGTCAGTGCGCTCGTTGCCACATGGATAAAGGTTTCCTGACGGGGAAGGAAGGAAGATTTTTTAGCAATAGCCAGCAGAACGTGAGACGTTC
This sequence comes from Chryseolinea sp., assembly GCA_039930485.1. Taxonomy (GTDB): domain Bacteria; phylum Bacteroidota; class Bacteroidia; order Cytophagales; family Cyclobacteriaceae; genus Chryseolinea. The sequence goes on along the minus strand of JBDTTT010000016.1, from coordinate 27,033 downwards.
CTTTTAGTAAGCCGCCCGTAACAAATAACCGGACGAACAGATAGGTGGCCAGGATACCAATGGTGGGCGAAATAAAATACACCCAATTATACTGACGTCCGAAGGATATTAATATTTGCTGTACATAATGAACGGATACTTTAAGCAACACAGCCGTGAGCCCGGCCCACAGTCCTACAATGACGGCCCCAACCATCAGGAATTGCCGGTTCGACAATTTGCGTAGAATCCATGCCGGAGCAATGCGTATAATTTGTTTCGATCTTTCGATTGCTGCGTTGTTCATTCCGATAGTTCAAAGAGGCTTAAATTATAAAATTGATCGTAATGACGAGCACGATGCTGCCTTTCCTTTTAAACTATTTAACGAGCAACAAAGTGGCTCGTCTCAAGCAACGTCTCACTCGTTTGCATTTCATATTGGAGATCCCGACAGGGGCGGGATGATACATTGCTTCACTCCTTCTCACATTCCTCGCTTCGGTTAAACGCAGGCTAGTTAATCAACGAGATCTACTCGTCCTTAACTCTGCGTCATCTGCGGGGAAACATTTTAGGGAACAAGTTCAAGAGCATGGTTTTCTCCCAGTAATGAAGTAGTCGTTCGCGTGTTCACCGGCAGCATAACGGTAAAAATGGTATGACTATCATATTCAGTTTGCACGGTGATGTTACCATTTAGTGCACGTACGGCTTTCGCTACTACATACAAACCCAATCCATTGCCTTTTGAATGGGTGGATCCAACGAAGAACATGTCCCAAAGTTTGGTTACCACATCGTTTTCAATTCCAATTCCGTTGTCATAAATACTGATGTACAACTGGTTGTCATCCATGCCCGCTTTCACCTGAACCATCGCGGTTCGCTTCTTTTCAACCGATGAGAAATATAGCGCATTGTCAACGAGGTGACGAAGTATGGTTTCGATCAAATCGGAATAGGAATCAAAATCAAGTTCAGGATCGCACTCGATATTTACTTGAATAGTATGTTCGTGGATCGTGTAAGTGAATTCTTTCATCACGCCATTAATGAGTTGGAAGAGATTGATAGAAGAAAAATTAGTGGGATGATTTACTTCACTGATTATACGCAGTTTGTTGAGCATTCTGTCCATGCGGGTGGCGGTCTGGGATACACGTGAGATTAACGCCATTAATTCTTCACCGTGACTGTGCTGCGCAATATTACTGAGACCAAGAATAGAACAAATGGGAGATCTCAAATCGTGTGATGCACGATATAAAAAAATATCCATTTCACGATGCGCATTCTTCAAAAGGCGTGTACGCTCATGGACAAGAGATTCTAAATTCTCGTTTACACTTTTTATTTTAGTGTGTGCAATAACAAGCTCAGCCGTTTGCTTAGTCAATCGAATACGCAAATAGATCAGAAAAATAACGAGTATGCCAAAAGCAATAGCAATGGTTAGCACAATAAGAATCTTTTGACGGAAAACCCGCTGATCTTCCTTCCGTTGACTTTCGCTAACTACCAGCTGGTTTTCCAGATTTTGAACATCAGAGAAAGTGGACTTCATGGAAGAAAGTATCAATCTATAACTTGATAAATTTTCGTAGAACTTATTTTCATTTTCCTTCAAAACATTTTCCAATGTACCCAGGTCTTCCAGCAATTGTGCTCGTTCTGTTGGGGAAAGGCTGGAAGCACCATTGGAAAGTTTGGCGTTTATGATTCTTATTTTGGCATCAAATTCATTTTGCAAATGGTCAAGTTGTGTGCTTTCCAATTGCGCCTGGGCTAATAGATTTTGAATATCACTTTTTACGAAAGAGGAATCGGATATTTTCCCGATCATTTTGTTTTGTTGCTGAACATTGAGTTGACGCACCAGTTGAGCAAATTTGTCATCTATCTTTTTCTTTGTGACTTCATCAAGGTGTGCTATTTCATAATTTTTAAAAACAGAATAGAATTCGGTGAGCGATTTTATGGAATCGAGTCGACTTAGATCAAAAGCACCATCTAAATTCTGGTTAGTAGGTATTGGATCCTCCTTAGCCTTTTGTGGAATAGGTTCAAGGATCAAAATTCGTTCACTTTCTGTTGAGGTTATTTTCTTCACAGTATATCCGGCAACGGTGAACTGTGCTGCCTGAATCGTTTCATTTAGTGCAAGCGCTAACTTAGCGTTTCCCTCTTCATTGGTTGTAGCGGTGACATTCTTTAACCCCGAAAATTTCACCTCCTTTTTGATAATCGCTTTATGGTCGGCTGTGCGCAGACTTAGGATATATACTTTATAATTCTTTTTCCGAATCATAATTTCCAATACACCTTTACTGTAAACCCAGCTTTCTGCTTCGAGCTCTTCGTTACTTACCCTAATAGATTTAGGCGGGAGATCGTTTTTCTCTATTTCATGAAAGGTGTTCGCTTTTTCGATGGGAATAAATTCTTTGCCATTCAGGGAAACGCTAAGATTGGTTAATGCCTTTAATTGCTGGTCAAATGCTTTTACTTGAACAAGCACTTTCTCCTGTGCATAGGTTGAGTATGAAAGGATTAAAAATAAAATGACAAAGGATATTTTGAATCGAAAGTAGTTTGGGGCGTTGAATATATTGGATGCCATCAGCATTCGATTTTAGTTCAGTATTTATTTTTCACCACTACAATTTCAAATTGATTTCCTGCATTTCGTGATTTTGAAATATCAAGACTTACCAATACGGCATTATCCGCAACATCACTGACCACCTTTATTTTATATTGACTAAAGTATGGGATGGTTAATGTAAATTTTCCGTTGGCATCTGCAACTGTGGATTGAATTACCCTATTGTTTCGATTGTCGATCAGCGAGAGTTGCGCCTTCGGTAAAATTTTTAAATCGGTTGTCTCATCCCAGCTGTCTTCTTTATATTTTACGATGCATTCTATCACTAATGGAAAAGTCTGAATGTCAATCGTGAGCGCAAACAGGTCGTCATTATTCCTGTTTCGGTTAGAGGAGATATAACCTTCTACCCCGCCCTTATTCAGGGTCAGAGCAAAGTCATCAAAATTTGTATTGATGGGATAGCCCATGTTCAGGACCTCCCCAAATCCCTCCGATAGTACCGTTGTTTTAAATATATCCATACCGCCTAAACCGGGATGACCCGTGGAGGTAAAATAGAGTATTGATTCAATAAGAAATGGAAAACCTTCATTGCCTGATGTGTTAATTTGTTCCCCTAAGTTGTAAGGCCTAGTCCATGCATTATTCTTAAAAACGGATTTATACAAATCTTTACCTCCATAACCTCCTGGCATATCAGAAGAAAAATAAAGATTCAAACCATCTTCGCTTATCGCAGGATCCGTAATGGAATATGCAGTACTGTTAAAAGGAAAAGCGTACATCATTTTCCATTCCTTGTTCTGAAATTCCGCAAAGAATAACTGCAAAGTGCGTGAGTTCTTATCTTTCTCGCTGCCAGCACCATTGGCTGTATAAATAAGTTTTTTGGATTCACCGTATAAGGTTATCGGACCTTCATGATATTTACCTTCCAGAGTTTTGCTAAAGCGCTTCGGTTTGTCGAGATGATGTACGGGAATTCCGTTTACCGTATCGCATATCATTTTTGAATAGTATAGTTTATAAAAGAAAGATGCTTCACCCCTATCCTCTTTATTCATTCCGGTTACATTTCGATTGGATAAAAAAATGATATCATTCGAAATGGATAGCGCGCTCATGTCGTTCGCATTTGAGTTTATGGATAATGGAGTGAGTTTATAATGAGCCGAGTCGTCAAATAAGTATTCGCGGTTTTGAAGCCTCCATATTTTTTTAACAACGAGCGGATCCTTTGTTTTTCGAGCATTGCATTGATTGTACCATTGAATGGCCTTTTCATATTGACCGGTAGCACTTAGAGATTCAGCATACAAATACATATCTGAATCACCAAGTTTCTTGTTTTTCAATAAAGCTTTGCCGAACCAATCACTTGCGTCTGAAGGTTTATTGGAATAATGATACGAACGGGCGATTTTTAATTCAATTTCTCCTTCATTAGATTGATTCACCAACGTCTTATATAATGAAATGGCCTGCGGGTATTCTTTTTCTTCCGCGCATTGATCAGCGCGCACCAAGTCATTTTTGAACAGTGAAAACACAGTCTCCTGACCTTGAGCAGCCGAGGCGAAATTCAGGAATACGATTACGATCATGATCCGCTTTAATGACTCCCACATTTCATGACCACCAAAAGAATGTTTCATCGTGGAGAGGAGATTTTGTTTGTTGGCGTCCTGAACATATACTTTGCCATTAACTCAAATGACCCGCCACTGTTAAGCGATACTTCGCCTATTCCATAGTCGTAAGCCACTCCTAACTGAAGATTTGGCGTAACGTTGGCTGTCATTAAAAAATCAATCGACTCCGCCTTTCGATACGCCAGTGCCAAGGTTAATACTTGTTTAATAACGAGCGCTGCGTTGATATCAAATGAAAGCGGAGTTCCCTTTAGATACTTGATGAGCACGGATGGCTGTAATTCAAGAGCGTTATTTAATTTAAAATGGTATCGCAGAAAAGAAAAATAGTGCGCCTGACCCCAGTGGACACGCAACGAGTCATCATACGCAAACTGGTGTGGAATAATAGACGGAGCAGAAATGCCTCCTTCAAATTTTGATGATTTATACAAGATACCTACACCCATAATGAAAGCCGCATAAGACATGTTGTTCAATCCAGGATCTATATTCTGATTGCCGGCAATGCTGGCATAATTTGATTTATAAAAATCAGCACCAGCTTGCAATCCAAGCGAGAGAAATGATTTCTCTGTTATGGGTAAATGATATGCAAAGCTTGCCTGGAGATATTGATTATTATGAACGCCTATTTTGTCGTTTACGAAAGTAATTCCAACGCCCGCGTTACTATGTGGAATGCGAGTGCTTGCACTGAGTGTTTGTGTGGTGGGGGCACCATCTACCCGGGCCCATTGGATTTTATTTATAAACGTCACGCTCGGTGCATTTTCGATTCCAGCCATTGCCGGGTTTAACACCAACCCATTAAACATATATTGGGTAAATTGTGCTTTCTGTTGCGCCAAACAGCAATTCACTTCAGCGTGAATGATAAAAGCAATCAAAGTGATTTTGACTAAAGAATGCAGAAGTGTTTTGGTCTTCATTGAATTATCGGACGAGTTCAATAAATCCCTTTTCTTCAATCCATGCATGGTCTTGCAAAACGGATATAGAATAAAAATAGGTACCGGTAGGCAGAATTCTTCCATTCTGTTGCCCATCCCATATCGTCAAATTGTTGTCGTAATCAGAACCACGATAGACCACACTTCCCCACCGGTCTACAACCACTACTTTATTAGTCTCATATTTATCGATATTTCCAATGTGCCATTTGTTGTTCTGTCCGCTAGGGGTAACGATCTTTTCAATATCCAAATCAAGTCCGCTTAATTCTAGTAAAATACTAAAAGAACACTCTACCATATTGCCAGATTTATCATTAGCCGTATAGGTGACCAGCGTGGTGCCAAGCGGAAATAAATCTCCAGGTGTATGAGTTGATTGCAAATTCTCCAAAGCACAATTGTCACTGGCAACGGGTGCCGTCCAATTAATGGCAGAAGGTTCGCTAGAAGGAATGCGCAGCATAATATCTTCAGGACATTGTGTTATCACCGGTGGCTCTTCATCCTTTATCGTTACCATAAAACCGCAGGTAGCAATATTATTACTCTCGTCCGTGGCAGTATACGTTACGGTGGTTATACCGAGTGGAAATGAATCGCCTGGTTTTTTATTGCTAACAAAACTTTTCAGGTTGCAGTCGGTAGCGATGGGTTCGGTCCACGATACATTTTTTGAACATGTATTATCACTGACAGTTGAGATAATATCAGACAGGCAATTTGTAATGACGGGACTTTCATCGTCCGCTGTTGAAGAGCAGCAAAGCGGACCATTATTCCTGCTTTCGGCTGCTATTAAAAAGAATTTTCCCCTTGGTTCTGTGGGGTCTAATGCTAATGGACATTTAACATCAATCACTGTATTGACAAACCCGACAATCAGTACTTCAACTTCCTTGTCGTCAAATTTTCCATTCAATTCTTGACCAACGACCGTAAAGACTTCACCCGCTGCAAGAAATTTTGTATAAATAATTACGCCTTTGTCTCGCACCGACACGAGTGCCAGGAAGGTACCGTTGTATTTCAGTGTCAGACTCGTTATGCCTCCACTACAGGGCTTACAAGCCGGAGGCTTTGGGCAATCACATACTGTTTGTGCTGATATTTTAAATGAGAAAAGACAAATAAGGAGTATGGAACAAAGCAGCCGAGCGACTGCATAATCGTTGATGTGATTGCTCTTGCACTCACTGAGGGGATCAAATTTAAAAATCATTATATGTTTTAGAAATCCATAAATGATAAAGCTATGCTATTAACTGCTGTAAGCAATGAGCCCACTTTAGGGTTATGTAATATTTAATCCGGCTTTGAATTGAAAATGAAGAACTGCATTTTCAATATGATAAATATGGGGATTTTTCTCCACAATTCCTATTAGTTTATTATCCTTTATATTGAGATGTGCCCTTGTCAACAAGCGTACCATACTTTTTTGACCTATCGGTGTAGTTGTATGTTTTATTACTTAGTAGTCAAGGTATAAATAGCCAATCGTGCCAATTTTTATCGTTATGTCCTATATGGACTAAGTTTCTCAGAGCAGCCAACGCCATCCCACAAGGGCAGGATCTCCCTCGCTCAAAGTGCTTTAGTAAATATTAGGAGGTACTGACTTGCCCGCGTGCAAAAGAATCAGTAATCTCACTTCTATTTCTCGATTAACCCGATACTCTTTGAATGTTGAATTGCTTCATCGGTGTGTTTAAAAAGGCAGGTCGGAATATTTTTATTTTGGATGAATGCCATCCACTGCTGCGTTGATGCTTCTTTGCTCTTGCTGATGTTTCGCAAATAGATAGCCACTATTCTTTCCGGATATTTATTGGCGATGCTCGAATAGATTTCCGGATCGCTTTGTGAATTATCGCCCAGTAAAACAAATCGTTGTTTGGGATATACCTGAAGGATGCGTGCAAGCTTCACTAATTTTCCCTGGTGTTTTGTTTTTCCAAGCTTCAATAGCTGATACCATTTCTTAATTTCATTCAACAGGAATATACCTTTCGGCAATTCATTATATTTAAAAAATTCATTGAGGTAATCGTATAAATTCCATTCGCTGCTGGACACGTAGAAAAACGGATTCGGCACATCTGGTTCGGTATGTGCTGCCGATAGCAATTGATAATATTTCACCACATCAGCAAATGTTTTTCTGCTGCGTGGATTGGAAGTGAGTAATACTCGTAATTTTTTTCCTGTAGTTGACGAGTGTGAAACCAGTACTGTGTCATCAATATCAGATATAAATCCATACTGGGTTACATGCGGCACGAATACTTTACCGTTACCGCTCGCCTTTATTTGATTTTGTTCATCGCGTAGATGAATGGCGAGGTCATGCCATCCTGCTGGTAATGTTGAATTTGATTGCCATTCAAACCTAAAGAATCCATCGGCTTCCGATACCGTTTCGAATGTTTGTTCTTTCCATTGCATTTGCAGTCGCACTCCGGGCAATGGTGTAACAAAAAACAGCTTAATAAGATGAATGACGTTGTATACTACATTGTTGGTATAACGTGGACTAATTTCTGGTTTGGACGTAAGCACATGTCCGTAGACCACAAGACTTTCTTTGTGGCCATATCCGTGGTACACTTTAATGGTTGCAAAAGAATCACTCATTTACTGTGTCAGATTGGCTTTGGCACGTAATTTACTAAACCTCATTACAGTTATCGCACCATAATCGAATTGAAGCATAAAGCATGAAGTTACTTTTTATTGTCAATTCAGGTTCTGGTAACAGTACCATCGATTGGCCCACTGTCATTACGGAATATTTCAAAACTTCAGACCATGTTATTGAATTGTATCACCTTCCCCGTAATGTTCGTTTACACAAAATTGATCAAAGGATTGTAGAATTTTCACCTCAAAGTGTCATCGCAGTTGGGGGTGATGGCACCATTAAATTGGTAGCAGAGTGTTTAATGAAGAAAGGTATTCCATTGGGCATTCTGCCTGGCGGCTCGGCTAATGGACTTTCAAAAGAACTGGGCATCAGCAACGATCCGCTAAAGGCTTTGGATGTCGTTGTGAATGGGTCTATAAAAGAAATCCACCTCGTCCGCATCAACAATGAATACTGCATTCACTTAAGTGATATCGGGTTGAATGCGTTTGCCATGAAGAAGTTTAAGATGCTTTCCGATCGCGGCATGTGGGGATATCTGAAAGCTTCCATCAAAGCCTTGCAAAAGAATCCGTTGATGGAAGTCGAGATGAGCATTAAAAAGAAGATGACAAAAATAAGCGCGGTCATGATCGTTGTTGCCAATGCAACGCAATATGGAACTGGCGCATTGATCAACCCGATAGGTACGTTGGAGGATGACTTGTTTGAAGTGATTGTGATCAAGAAAGTATCCTTCCGCGAGATTTTTAAAATGATCTTCTTTCATGCGCCCTTTAATCCGGATAAAACGGAAATCTTTCAGACCAATTCATTGGTGATGCGTTCTCGCAAAAAAGTACATTTTCAAATCGATGGCGAATACATGGGAATGGTAAACGAAGTGAAGGCCACGCTCCTGCCACATGCCATCAAAATAATTGTGCCCGCAACAATGACATAGAAGGGATCATCTGAGAATTCTTTGATCCGCATCAGAGCCTCCGGCAATGCACGGGATGACTTGGTGGGATCATTTTGTATTTCATCTGCGAAAGAGCATTCCTGCTTGAAATAATCATCCGTAATTGATTTTAATCGTTTTGTAATAATCAGTGATCTATGTAAAGCTTTTTAATAATTGTGTAAGCATTAAAAGCGTAAATGAGGCATTATTGATACGAAGGAAAAGTACTTTATCCTATATGAATCGTTCGAACACATCCAAATTAATTCTTGCTAAAACTCTCCATACGATCATCTGGGTATTTTTTAATGTTATGTTATTCTATATGGCGTATGCTGTCATAGTAAACAAAATTGACACGTTTGTCTGGATTGGTATTGCAATCATTTTACTTGAAGGACTCGTACTTCTGATTTTCAGTAAGATATGCCCGCTCACTATTATTGCCCGTAAGTATTCTGACTCCACCCGGGATAACTTTGATAATTACCTACCCAATTGGTTAGCGAAGCATAACAAATTGATTTACACGCTCATTTTCGTCTCTATACTGATTGGAATACTGTATCGAACGGCAACCCGATGATTCTGAATAAACACAACTGACTAAGTGAAATACAATAAAATCATGATCATCATACAATCAGCATTGGGACTTATCATCCTAATGCTCGTTGCTGGCAAAGTGATTTTATCTATGCTCTTTCGAAAAGAAGTAGAGCAGTTATTTTCAGAATCACAAGACGTTTCTGCGAAAACCTTTCAGCACACACAACTTGCGGGCTTACCCGAACCAGTGCGAAATTACTTTAAGCATGTTTTAAAAGAAGGGCAGCCCTACATAGGTTACGCCAGAATTACGCACAATGGAGAATTCAAAACAGGATTAGATAAAAGGTGGATAAACATCAAAGGAGAACAATATGCGACAACAGAACGGCCCGGATTCATTTGGAAAGGCAAAACCTCTCTGTTCACCGCCCGTGATATGTACATTGCTGGTAAAGGTAGGCTCGTGGTTTCACTTTTCTCATTGTATAACATGGTAGATGCAAAAGGTGAAGCCTACAACCAAGGCGAACTGCTCCGCTGGCTGGGTGAGAGTGTGTTGTATCCAACCAATTTATTGCGCAGTGAAAAATTGCAGTGGGTTGCTATTAATTCACAAATGGCCAAATTGAATTTTCGCCATAACGGACTTTCCTTATTTTTCATTATTACCTTTAATGAATTGGGCGAGATCATTGAAATGGAAACAAAGCGCTATATGGATAAAACAAAACTAGAAACCTGGATTATTAAATGTGATCAATATAAAGAAATGAATCAGGTTCTTGTGCCTACTCATTTTGAAGTGTTGTGGCGATTGGAAAAGGGGGATTTTAGTTATGCCAAGTTTAAGATAACAAGGGTTGAATATAATATCCCTGAGCAATTTTAATAGACATCATTGCTGTGCCTAATGCAACTGTGCAAGGGTTGAAGTTGATATCTTTGCTAGTTACGAATTCAATTATGGGCATTATAAAAAACATAGAAGTAGAACTTTCAGATCTTGTAAGAGATTGCAATTTGATTTTAGAAGTCGAGTTTAGAGACGTCTTTGTGGAAGAGATTGCCATTAAAAGCATGAATCCGGAAGTGTCTCCGCCTCCATTTAAAAAGCAAGGCTTTATTTTCACGGTGACAAATGTTTTGAAGAATGCAGACAAAATCATTATCCCACAAACCATCCGCATTCCGAAAGAGGATTGGCGAAGATCGCTCAATCAGCATAAAGAGCTTTATACCAGCGTACCAAACAAATCGTATGCGGTGAAGCAATACAAAAGTGAAGTGAAGTCGATGCGGAATGCTACCATCCTTTTCCTTCATCATTTTCTAAATTCATTTGAATTGGAAGGCAAAAGTACTTTTGAATCTATTGAGGCACGTGACAAAATCGCGATGCTTATGAAAGCAAAGTAAGAAGTGTTTTGAAAGTAGCCATTTCAACTATTTAGCAACAGGCCAGAAGACAACGGTAATGAATTTTTAACTTTAAAAAGTATTGTCTTCCTTTTTCAGTTCTATTAAAGGTTGTGGAAAGAGTTTATTTTATGTAAACCTCCTGCGTTATATTTGCTGTATGACAAAAAGTATTTTACTGATCGATGATGAGCGCATTTTCACCTTCATTGCGGAGAAGCTAATAGTCGGACTAGGCGTTGAAGCGAAGATTCTCGCAGCAGAAACGGGTGAGCAGGGATTGACTTTGATTCGTGAGAACTTTCTTGCCTCCGGCTCTTTGCCTCTACTTATCCTCGTTGATTTTTATATGTCGCCAATGGACGGAGTAACGTTTGTGAAGTCATTCTACGAACTGGACATTCCGGGGAAAGAGAAAACGCTTATTGCCTTAACCACTTCGTCCAACGTTTCTACCGATATCGAGCTGGCAAAATCTGCAGGAGTTCATACGTTTCTCGCTAAACCAATTGCAGAAATCAAACTCAAGGAGATACTTGAAAAAGCCAGTCTCTTGTCGGAAATTTTGTAAAGGCGAGCACCGTATAAAAATATCGAATCACTTCACTGTAAAGCTCATGTCCGATTATACAATCCGGACATGAGCCAATTATTTATTTATAACAATTTCCTCAATGTTTTAAACTATCCGCTGCCGCTTCGGCCTGCTTCGCCATTTCCAAGTGGTGTTCCAGTGTAGAAATTTTTCCTGCTGCCCACGATTTCAAGTCCTGATCTTCTCCGTTTTCGGCTTCTTTTTTAAACTTATCAATATCTTTTTTATGATCCTTCACCATGAAATCTGTATAAGCATCATCAAAGTCTTTTCCTGTTTTTTCAGCAAGATCATTGTACGTCTTTCTGTTCTTGTCACTTAATTCTGTAGGAAGTGATATGTTCTTTTGTGTTGCCAACGTTTTAAGTTCCTCGTTAGCTTTGCTGTGATCGGAAACCATCATTTCGCCAAACATCTTAGTTTGTTCCGATGATGCATTTGCTTGTGCTAATTTTCCGAGTTCAACTTCAAGCATTCCACCATCTGCGGCTGCCACAGCAAACTCTGTATCATTTTCAATTTCGCTATCATTAAATTTCTTTTCATTTTGATCTTCGGCCATTTCCTTGCTGTCTTTTTCTTTTTTAGAGCAAGACGCTAATGTGAAAAATGTACAAAGTAAGAGTAGCGGTAAGTACTTGTTTATTGTTTTCATAGCATTGGGTTTTAATTGTTTCCAATTAGCTAATTAAAAACATGCCAATGTTTTTAATTAGCAGGCGCTCACCTTCTACGCGGTTGACAAAATTTTAATTTTGTGAATATAAAAGTGGATGTGAAATATTTTCCACATTTCATGTTATAGGTTGCGCGCAAATTATTGGTATTGCCACTTTAAAATTTTGGTATTCTTTTTCATTAGGCTGTTAAATAGATTTTTAAACTCTAAAATTCAACTCTATGAGAAACACAAATCAAAGAGGGCGTCACGCACGCCACGAAAATCAGTCACATTAAAATCAGGATCAGAACAGAGACAGTAAAGGTCGTTACACCAGTACTAGCAATCCTTCCTATGGAAGCTCTAGCTCACAAGCACCAAACAGATACAATAATGGTGGCCAAATAGAAAGTGGTTGTCACTTCGAAGTTCAAATAAGAATACAACCAATGTCCTTTGAAATGAAGTCCTGAAAAATCAGGACTTCATTTTTATACTGAAAACAAAAAAGAAGACCCTAATTGTGAGGGTCTTCAAGGCTCGTATTAATTCAGATTTACCAACTAGCAGTATTTGTTATAAGACATAATTCACTTTATGTTTCCATTAAAAGATTTTCTACTTTGTATTGCTAGGATTGTTGTAATTCATTAGTGATAACTGACGCTGTTAATGCAATGCCTTCCCTTTTGAAAAAAGTGTTTATACGCTTCAACGCTAAAGTCACCATACACAACGTTTCGCTTTCAGATTTAAATAAGCCCCGACAAATGCGTGTATCTTCTTCTACAAGTTCCCTTACTAATTCATTGAGCTCTAATCTCTCCTTGCCTGTATCCTCTTGTGGCCAATTTTCCGCAAACATAAATTGAAATAGCGGAGATGTTTTGGAAATAATTTGTTCAAAATGTTGTACCGTAAAATACCTTCTTAATTTAGAAAGTAAAATTCGTACTAAGGTCACAATTTGAGAAGTTGACAAATGTCTAAAATCATTTTTTAATTCCCGAATAAAGAGAATGGCATGCTCTTCCGAAAAATCAATGCGTTTAGAGGTCATTGCATTTTTTATTTCCTTGCAGCGAAATATTTATGCCGGTTGATATACCTTTAAAATTCAAACAAAAATCAAATGTTGCGATCTTATGCTGTGGAATTTATGCCACGAGAGCCTAACAAAATTCCACACCAATTGTGGTATAAGGAGGAGCTTCTCTCCTTTATTATAGAGTCAAAGCATAATACTATTCCAATTTGTAAGTATTAGATTGTTCAATTCCCTTCTGTATGAATATGTTGGAATTGTTTTGTAATCCATTGCCATTAGGTTTCATTTTACTTCACGATTAATATCCATTAATATTAATGGTTCGGCTGATTTTGATTTTACACCGGTCTACTCTGAAGATTGGTAAAAATCATACAAGTAGTTTTTTCAATTCGTATTCATCTCAAAATCAATTTCACGAACAAGTTGTTGATTCCCGATATATGAAGAATTAATACTGGTTTAAGTTAAAGGTCAATGATGGTGGAAATTGATTGTAAACCAGGATGTTTTTCATTATAAATAACACGGGCTTTAATCCATTCCAATAGCGGTTTTTTACTATGTATTTTTGCTTATCGTTTAATTTCTATGATTTCTCTCGGCTCCAAAAGCGATGTTGGGCAATCGCTGTAATAAATGTTTTAGTACTTTGATTGAAAAGCAGCCCTTCTTCATTTTTAAGAACAGCAATAGCACCTGTTTGAGAAATGGAATAATTTATCAAATCTTCGCCCTCTACATCGGCCGCAATGGCCTTGCAATGCTGATATGCTTCATCTACAAAATTGGATACTGCATTTTCCTTTTTTAACGCGGCAATGCTTTTGGCTCCCCCTGGTACGTATAGCGCATCAAATAGAACAGATGAGGTGGTTAGAAAACTTTGATCGACTTTTATCGTTCCCCCTCCCTGGCCCTTCACTACACCTAGCTTCGGAGCAATCACTTTTGTTTGGGCACCGGCACTTTGCAAGGCATTTTTCATTTTACTCAGTGCAGCTTCATCAACACCATCGGCAACTAATAATGCAATGCACCTCGACTTAATGGTGTCCTTGATGGTATTTTCCATACTAAGGGCAGTAGAACGGTCAACGCTCGATTTCAATTTATTGGGTTGAAATTTCTTTGGGTCGCCATCTGCTGGAATGCTATGATTGAGAGGTTGTGCAGGCAACTTTGGAACAGGTATTCCCAACGAATCTGCGACACGAGTGGCTAAGTTTTTATCAATCTGTGTTAACAGCCCGAGCATTCTCTCTCGAATAACTGAACTTTCTACTTTACCCAATTCAAAACAAAGTGCATTCGTTAAATGATTTTTCTCTGGTTCACTTTGGCTGTTATAAAATAATGTTGCCTGACTGAAATGATCAAAGAAACTTTGACTTCTTGCTCTTATCTTTTTAGAATCAATTCTTTCTGCATATGAAGTGAATCCACCTTCTGCCGCCTTAGCCTGGAAAGGACAACCTTGCCCAATACTGTTGGGATCATAACTGGTTTGTCCTTTATTAATCGTCTGGCGCATATGCCCGTCACGCTGATTATTGTGCGTTGGTACAATGGATCGGTTAATCGGAATCTCATGAAAGTTCGGGCTACCCAATCTCGACAATTGGGTGTCAGTATATGAAAACAAACGACCTTGTAAGAGCGGGTCATTTGTAAAATCAATTCCAGGTACTAAATGCCCCGGATGGAATGCTACCTGTTCTGTTTCTGCAAAAAAGTTATCCGGGTTTCTATTCAGCGTAAGTTTACCGATACGTTGGACCGGAACAAGTTCTTCCGGAATCAGTTTAGTGGGATCTAATAAATCAAATTCAAATTTATGTTCATCTTTCTCTGGTACCAGTTGTACACCTAGCTCCCATTCTGGAAATGCCCCCTTCTCAATTGCTTCCCACAAATCTCTCCTGTGAAAATCGGAATCCTTACCCGAAATTTTTTGTGCTTCATCCCATAAAACAGAATGAACACCTAATAAAGGCTTCCAATGAAATTTAACGAAAGTTGATTTATTCTCTTCATTTATAAAACGGAAAGTATGAACACCAAAACCTTCCATCATGCGCAAGCTCCGCGGAATGGCGCGATCACTCATTGCCCACATAATCATGTGCATACTTTCCGGCATCAGTGAAATGAAATCCCAAAACGTATCATGCGCAGATGCTGCCTGGGGCATTTCATGATGAGGCTCTGGTTTTACGGCATGAATGAGATCCGGAAACTTGATCGCATCCTGTATAAAAAATACGGGCATATTATTGCCCACTAAATCGTAGTTACCTTCCTGTGTATAGAACTTCACAGAGAATCCTCTCACATCTCGCGCGAGATCAGTAGAACCTCTTGACCCTGCAACGGTACTGAAACGAACAAACACAGGTGTTTTCGTTCCTGGCTTTTGTAAAAAATCTGCCTTGGTATATTCGGACATCGACTTTGTTAATTCAAATACACCATGTGCCGCAGAACCACGGGCATGTACAATTCTCTCTGGAATTCGCTCATGATCAAAATGCGTTATTTTTTCGCGTAGTATAAAATCTTCTAAAAGAGTAGAGCCACGTTCTCCCGACTTTAAAGAATTCTGATTGTCATTAATTTTTAAGCCCTGATTAGTGGTTAAGAATTGATCCGTTGCTTCTGTTGTATTTTTGGCTAAGTCCTCTGATTTTTTGTTTTGAAATTTTGGAGCGGTCGTTTTCTTTTTCATATAGATAGGTTAGCGTTTTACAAGATTTGCCTATCGATTATTAAATTAATGCCAAAGAAGATAGGTCTAATACAATGAAAAAATTAACATGAGGAAAGAAATTAATGCACAAACATTTCCCGCACGTGGGGTACATTCTCCACAAATAACTATGCATAATTGGCTAGCATCAGTTGGAGGTCCTCTAAAGTATTCGCTTCTTCCACTGGTTTATCTTTTCGCCAACGCAACATACGCGGAAAACGAACCGCAATACCCGACTTATGCCGTGGAGACACATTGATACCTTCAAAGCCAATCTCAAAAATTAATTGTGGTTTCACATTTCGAACGGGCCCAAACTTTTCGATTGTGTTTTGCCGGATAAAGTGATCAACCTGTCTGATCTCTTCATCGGTTAAACCGGAGTAGGCTTTTGCAAAGGGAACAAGTCTGTCATTATCCCAAACGGCAAAGGTATAGTCGGTGTAAAACTCTGTTCGTCTTCCATGACCTTTTTGCGCGTAAATCAAAACCGCATCTACGCTTAGAGGATTAATCTTCCATTTCCACCAATCCCCTTTTTTTCGTCCCATCTGGTAGGTTGCTTCCTTTCGCTTGATCATAAAACCTTCCGCTGCATTGGCGCGCGAATCATGATGCACGTTTTTTAATTCTTCCCATGAATTGAACTTAATCAATTTCGAAAGCTTAAAAACTCCGCAATTATTACTTTGTAAATGCAATTGCTCTAATGCGGCCCTTCTCTTTTGTTGAGGCTGTTGTCGGATATCCACACCATTTAATTCCAGCAGGTCATACACAATGAAAGCAGAGGGTGCTTCATCCAAAATTTTCTTCGTCACATTTTTTCTGCCAATGCGTGTTTGCAACACATTAAACGGCATTGGTTTGCCATCGCGAAAACAAACTATTTCACCATCTAACACAGTACCATCAGGTACTAACGTGGAAAAGATTTTCAGCTCCGGAAACTTATCGGTTACCAACTCTTCCCCTCGCGACCAAATATAAATTACATGATTGCGAAAAATGATTTGAGCACGAATGCCATCCCACTTCCATTCTGCAAACCAATCATCAGGATTACCCAACGCATCTACCGATCCTTCAATGGCATAAGCCAGGTAAAACGGATACGGTTTTGAGAGTTGATCATTTGCATTCTCACCCAGAATCAATTCGTTGAAAGTGGTTTTAAAAGGATCCCAATCTCCCATAATGCGATGCGTGATAAGGGCTGGATCCTGCTGAATGGATTCACTCACGGCCCGCACGACAAGAGTTTGTGAAACACCTATTCGAAAGCTTCCCATGATCAGTTTGTTGAACACAAATATTTCATGAGGTGAAAAATGTTCCCATGCCGCAAGGATAAATTGTTTTTTCTCTTCCTCTGTTGCTTTGTTCATTTCTGACAAAGCATGAAACCATTCGCGTAATGTTTTTTGTGATGTTGATGAAGTAATTGGAAGAAGTAGAGAAATGGTTTCCGCCATGTCTCCTACACTGTTATAGCTCTCTTTATAAAGCCACTCGGGAATATTTGCTTTCTCTAGTGCCCATGCATGAATTTGTGCCGTCTTGAAATTTCGAGGTGGACGCCTTCCAGTAAACAAAGCCAGGGCCCAAAGTCTATCTTCTTCTGGCGCTGTAAGAAAATACGCTTTCAATAACGCTACTTTCTCATTCGTTTTATTGGTGCGGTCAAGTTCCAGAAAAAGTTGTGTAAACTGTTTCATGGCATTTGGTCCCCGTTTACAACTTCTTCTTCGTTGCCATACTTTGTGTTCACTTCCTCTGCCTCAATTCCTTGTTCATTCAGCCATCGTGCATACGTATCGATATAACCATGTGTTATAAATATTTTATCTGCACCGGTCTCCTTGATAACAAAATTCAGATCGTTCCAATCAGCATGATCTGACAAAATAAATCCGCGGTCGACTGATCTTCTGTTCTTTGCTCCACGCACAGCCATCCATCCAGAACAATATCCGGTTGAATACGATTCGAATTTTTTCATCCAGGAAGTATGAAGCGCTGAAGGTGTTGCAAAGATCAATGCGCCTTGAAATAATTTTTTATTAATTTCATTTGTCACCAAGGGAATATGGGGAAGATCAAAACCAGTCTCACGTAATCTTTCATTTACATTATAGACTGCTCCATGTGCAAATACTGGCGTATCAAATGGCTGGAGGTTTTTGATCAGGCGCTGCATCTTGCCCAAGGCATAGCCCATTAAAACACTCGCTTTACCTTGTGCCTGGTTCCGCATCCACCACTCTTTTATTTCTTTCATCACATCATTTTGATCAGGCCATTTATAAATGGGCAAGCCGAAAGTTGATTCTGAAATAAAAGTGTTGCACTTGATTGGCTCAAAAGCCGTGGAGAAATTGTCATCCTGCACTTTGTAATCTCCGCTGGCTACCCACACTTCACCCTGATGTTCAACGCGTATTTGTGACGAACCAATTACATGTCCCGCTGGATGAAGCGAAAAGTGCACTCCATTCATTGAAATATTTTCACCATACTCGACAGTTTGAAGCGAAATGTCTTCACCTAATCTTAGTCGTAATATGCTTTCCGAATCTTTGTGTGCAAGATAATGTCGGGATCCCGGTTTAGCATGATCGCTATGAGCATGTGTAATAATGGCAAAATCGGCAGGATTCCATGGATCAATATGAACACCGGCCATTGGACAATAAATACCAGAGGACGTAAATTGTAAAAGAGAATTCTGTGACATTGCGCTTTCTATTTGATTTGATCTTATCGTAAACAATTATTACCAATGATGTACCAAAAATGCTAGGTCACTATACATACAGTTTCTGACATTGCTTACAATAGAATGTTCTGCGATTGGTGATGCCCATGTAATCCTTTACAATAGGATGTTGATCACGTGGGCAGATTTTCTTTGTATGCGCCAGCCAATGCTTTTTTAGTGCAAACTCTTTTTTCCATTCCAGAAATTGAAAACTGTAGTGAACAGCCTCCTTCACCATTAATTTTCTTTTTAACAATGGTAACTTCCCAATTTTGCTTTGAGGATGCACACGAATCCGGAAGAGTACTTCATTTTTGATGATGTTGCCGACACCTGAAAAAATTTGCTGATCGAGCAAAACATCACACGCTAAAGCATCCGGTTTTTTCTTTAGCTTTTGTAGCGCTTTCTTTTCATCCCACTGATCATTCATCACATCGTTTGTCCAGTCGTAAACTTCATTAAGGGGTTGATCCAATATTGAAATTGAGCATGCATAGAAGTTTAAGGTTTTCCCTTTTGAAAATTTCAAACTAAGACGAGGTGCGGCATCCGCTTTATCTTCATTGATGCGATACGAACCAAATAATAAGAAATGAATGCGAATGGTAAAGCCTTTGAAGCAAATCAGAAAATGCTTACCCCAGCTTTTAAATTCGATAATCCGCGCTGAAGTAAGGCGATCAAAATCCACTTTCCTGCTATTGCCTTCCGCCTTCACTACTTTTTGCCCAGCAAAAGAGTAAACAGCTTCTTTTAAAATTATTATAGAAGGTCCTTCCGGCATTGTCAATGATTTCGTCAGAATGGACAAAACCAGTACCGAACTTTCCGGATGGTTCTACGGAGTCTAAAATGTTTAAATCAACGTCTTAAGAAACTGTGCATTTTTAAATGCGTTACCAATGGTATTATTAAAATATACATATACATCCTTATGGAGCAACCAATCTTTGATCATGAGGGCATATGATTCCAAAATTGCCTCTGAATAACCACCCTTGTAATCACCTTCGGGTCCGTGAAAGCGCACGTATACCGGATCTCCGGCAAGGTGCAGTGGTGTTCTGGAATCAATTATATCATGCAATACTATTGCCACATGAAGTTCGTCCAGTATCTTCAACATACTATCCTCATCATACCACCGCATGTCTCTAAACTCAATACAAATTTTCCATTTCGGATTTTCATTGAGCGTTGAAAGACGCTTTAAAATTTCTTCGATTTGCTTGTTGTTCCCGGCATGTACACTTGCGGGGAATTGCACCAGCAGACATCCTCTCTTTTCTCCTACCCCTTTTGATGCTTTCATAAAAAGGTCAATATCCTCCCGGTGGTACCGCAACGATTTACAATGTGTAATGATTTTCGGCAGCTTGCAGGTGAACTGAAAATCTTCATCCACTTCTGACGACCATTTCATAAACGTGGTCGGAAGCGGTAGTTTATAAAACGTGCTATTGATTTCCAACGTGTTAAACAACGAACTGTAATAGGTCAGCCTGGTGCCTGACTGAAATTCCTTTGGAAATGTTTCCTTTGATCCTGGCAAAACAATTCCACTAGTTCCTATTCTTAATGTACCCTTCATTTAAATTCATTGATATGGTTTGCGAAAGTCGTGATTACATGGTCCGCAAAATATTTTTTGACGCTTTCCTGTCTCTTCAGTTTCGTATCGATACGATTCGTCAGTACAGGAATTCGATTATAGGCAATCGCGTAAATAGCAAAGCAGGATTTTATCTTCAATTCAGGTACGGGTGTAGCATATCCTGTAATGGATATTCCCCATTGGCTGCAAAACAAATTTGAAACTTCACAAGCCATCTGTTGCGCTGTTTGCTCGGAAACACAATTCATTGCTTCAGCATGAATAGGTTCAACTTTTAATTGCTTTGTTTTCTGACCTAAATTGTAAGCGGTGATACCGCCTTGAAAAAAAAGAGAAGCATTGTGTGCCGATGAGACGTTGGACATGATTAACCCTGCCGTAACACTTTCTGCAATAGCGATCGTTTCCCCTTTTCGAATCATGTATCTGGAAATAGCCGAAAGTATTTTTGCGTTTGTCATTTAATGCAAGTGTATATCCTTCTCGCTATCATTATCACTGGCCGGAGCCTGTTTCTCTTTTGTCTTATTAGCAAGTTTGGCATCCGGAGTGATCGCGGCCATCGCCACCTGCATTTTGTTTTTAAATCCTGAAACGACCATATCTTCCCCTTCCATCAGTGCACGGTATCCTTCCCTGGCAACATCAGCCGCATCGTCCAGTTTACATTCTTTGATGTTTTTAGCATCTTCCATATCGGCTTTACGGAAGAAATCCGTTGCAGTAGCACCGGGCAACAATGCCGTAACCGTTACACCTGAATCTTTTACCTCACTTCGGACGGCTTCTGTAAAGGATTGCACGAACGCTTTGGTTCCATGATAAACCGATTGCCACGGCCCCGGAGTTTTGCTCGCAACAGAAGAGAGATTCATAATCCTGCCGCTTCCCCTGCTTACCATATCTTGTAAAGCCAGTTTCGTGAGAACAACGAGGCTTGAGATGTTCAGATTAATTATATCAAGCTCCCTTATAATATCCGTATCGACAAACTCTCCATACTGACCTTGTCCTGCATTGTTGATTAAAATTTCAATCTCAATATTTCTTACTGCAATGTCGGAATACAATTCCAACGCGTTTTCAGGATAGAAAAGGTCTTTGGAAATCGTGATTACCTCAACACCATAATTTTCTTTTATCTCTGTGGAAGCCGTTATTAATTCAGTTTCGTCTCTTGCAACAAGAATAATCTTGTAGCCATCAGCTGCCAGAAGCTTAGCCAGTTCATATCCGATACCACTTGTTCCTCCTGTAACAAAGGCGTATTTTCTTCGATGATTCATTTGCTGATTTTTATACATTTCAGTTTACTCTTCTGCTGGTTTATTTCCGCGAAAAATGTCCTTGCCGGAAATTTTCTCAAGATTTATTATCCGCCCTTCGTTTGCAGACATGTAAATTGCCTCCATGATTTTTTGATCCTGAAATCCTTCTTCACCTTTCGTAAAAGGAATAGTATTATTCAAAATAGATTGACTGAGGTGATCAATCTCAAGGGCAAATTGATTCTTCTCTTCCATTGTTGGCGATTGTTTCCATTCCAGTTTCCCCTTTGCCTGAGCACTTTCAATCTTTACACCTCTGTATGAAAAGGCAGGATCCATACCAAACCAACTCCCTTTATCAGTAAACACTCTATATCGCCTATTCATGTGAGCGCCATAGGTGGTAATACAATTGGCCATGACACCGCTGGGAAAATGCAACTGAAATAATACACTTTCTTCGACCTCTTTAAATCGATTATCACCCGGTGTGCTGTACATCTTGCCAAATACTGATTCAGGTTCTTCTCCAAGCAAAAACCGGCATGTGTTCAGACAATAGATGCCTACGTCAACAAGTGACCCTCCTCCTGCAAGTGATTTCTTTAGTCGCCACTGAGAAGGATCACCGATGTTTTGACCGTTATAAAGCTCAAGAAGTTTTGCATTACCGTATTCTTTATTCCGTACCCAATTCATAATAAGATGATTGTTAGGCTCGTATTGAATGCGATAAGCAATCATTAATTTCTTGTTTGCTTTCGCACAAGCACTAATCATCTCTTCGCATTCCTTCACGGAATTTGCCATCGGCTTTTCGCACAATACATGCTTGCCTGCATTCGCGGCACGAATGGTAAATTCATGGTGCATGCTATTTGGTAAAACGATATAGACAGCATCGATTTCTTTGTTGTCCTTTATTCGATCGAATGAATTGTAATTGTAAATATTCTTCGAATCGATGCCATACTGATCGGCAACGATACCAGCTTTACCTTCATCTCCACTTATCAAAGCAACAGGTTTGGAAAACTTACAAGCACTGAAAGCGGGCATAATCTCCCCCAGTGTTAAATGCCCCAATCCTACTATTGCATATCCAATTCGTTTTTGTGGATTGGTGGGTGACGGAAAGAACTTCGGTTCTTCTTGTTCGGTGTCTGCATTTAGTGGACTTCGTGGAAGAGGCTTTGAATCGAAATTTTGATTTACAGAAACCTGGTCTTGCTTAGAAAACGATAACGTTGGTCCGTTCATTATTCCAGTTGTCAACAGTCCTGCACTCACATTTGTTAAAAATGTTTTGCGGCTATATACTTTGCTTGTTAGAAGGTCATTCATAACGAAAGTGCTTTAGGCTAATCAAAACTTATTTAGAAGATTTCCTGGCCGTTTTCTTAGCAGCCTTCTTTGGAACTTTAGCGCCTTCCTTGCGAGCCTCTGAAAGACCAATTGCAATGGCCTGCTTTCGACTTGTAACTTTCTTTCCGCTACGTCCGCTCTTCAGCGTTCCTTCTTTACGCTCATGCATCGCACGTTCAACTTTGCTTTGAGTTTTCTTTCCATATTTTGCCATAGTATTAAGTTGTTTGTCATCCCCAATAAAAAAGGATGCCAAAAATTACCCGCAAAACATCTTTGCGATTTAAGCTTTCGATAGAATGAATTTGAATTTTATTTTCACCACGTACTAACTCATTTTTTTAATCATTAGTCAGTAGCAGCGTATTGGTTTGAATAGGGGAATTATTTCACATATATGAATCAATATCTACATCAACCTCCTTCACAAACAACAAAGGCATTGAAATATAGGAATCAAAATGTCATTATACTCACCCCCTGAATTCAGGGGGTATAGCTAACTTTTACAAAAAAAGAGCTATTAAAAATGAAGCAAAAAAACTTGCTCTTGAATCTTCTCTTTTTGAATATTATTCAGCTAACTACTATTTTTACCTAAATGACATAGTGAATTGAAGAACAAGTATTTGCAAGAACATAATCGCATGACTTAAGCTACCATGACACAGCAATCGAGAACGATTTTTCTTGCCGAAGACGATGAAGATGATTGCTTAATTTTTCTGGAAGCATTACTGGAATTAAACTGTCAACTTGAAATTGTCGTGAGCAGAGATGGTGATGAGTTGATGATGAACCTTGATAAAAGGGTACCGCCCCCTCCGTATGTTTTGTTTCTGGATCTGAATATGCCTCTAAAGAATGGCTTTGATTGCTTAATGGAAATAAAGCAAATAGATAAAATGAAAGGTGTGCCGATTGTGGTACTCTCTACCTCTGTTGAGATTAAAGATATTAACAAGGCGTATCTTTTAGGAGCAAATTATTATATGCCGAAGCCGGATTGCTTTTCGAAATTGGTTGAAGGAATTAAAAAAATTCTTCAGTTTGATTTATCGTCCCGCCTTCCAAAACAAGAATTTATTTTGCAATCATAAAATTTCTGAGCAATTGCCTATTGGTTTCTCACAGGTTTGCATTGCGTAATCTTTTGCGATGAGAAATTCCTCACTCCCTTCACTAGCTTACCTTATATTGCGCACGAAGACAATGCTGTTAACCAGCTGGCTTATGATTTTAATATTCTCTGAAGTGATTTTTTAGCCTCATCGATGGAGTTTGGTTTAGGTACATAGTCAAATACTCCAAGCTCTTTACAAAATTCCTGATCCAGTGGATTTCTACTCGTTGTGTATATAATGATCGGAATATTTTTAAATCGTGGATCCCTCTTGATCGCTTTCAGGCATACCTTTCCGTCCATGGTCGGCATATTGACATCAAGAAAGATATAGTCAGGAAGTATTGTGCTGTCCTCAAGAAATTTCAGGGCTTCAAAACCATTGATAACATTAATGCAATCAACTCCCGCGCGTACGGATTCGATTACTTCCAAGAACAATGAATAGTCCTCAATATCATCTTCTGCATAAAGAACCAGCATAGTAGACAGACTAATAATTTATTTGAAAAGGAAACACAATTGTCGGGCTAACCGGCTCAATTTAGTTGTCCATTCCCGATTACACTTCTAATATATTCTGATCATATCTATATATTATGCCATACTTTTTTCTCCTATCTTGAGAAAAAATGACACCTCGCCATACTTTCAAAAAGCAAACATCTCCACACCTGTAGATTTGAGTCTACTCTCTCAGTTCAGCGCGCGCTAAAAATCGAAGGACCAATAGTTAATACATCACTACCTAATTAATATATCACTACCTGTATAAAACAGAACGTTGGTTAGAAGCGATATATCTGTACTTAGAAATATCTGGCATTGGTTTGATCAAAGAGTTTAAGATTAAACTGGATTAACCACAACATGTTCAATGCGTGCGCAAAAAAAATATCTATAGTATTTGCAGACGATGACAAAGATGATTGCCTATTGTTCAAAGAAGCATGCCTTACGACACCTTCCTGTGGTAATACTCTCCTCTACCCATTCCAATCAGGATATTATTACACAAGTCTATAAGGCCGGTGCAGATTATTACGTACGAAAGCATGGCGATTTAGCAGAACTTCAGCTACTTTTCGCAAATCTAAATAGTGTATAATAATTCCCAATATCTATAAATCTCCACACGTCAAAATTTATATTACTGTATTTCATCAATGTTATGAAGCAAACAAGAGCAAAATGAGATTGGCACACTTCTTTTGCTAAATCATCGTTACATACTTAAACTAAAAAATTATGAACAACGAAAAATCAATTGACGTATTGAATACGCTCATCCAAATCAACAATGATAGAATCGAAGGTTATGAGACCGCTTCAAAGGAAACAGACCATTCTGATTTACATAGCTTATTCTCAGATCTTATTGAAACCAGTGAGAAATGTAAAGCTGAACTAACAGAAGAAGTGCAGCGATTAGGCGGGACACCTATTGAAGGGACTAAAACATCCGGTAAGTTTTTCAGGGCATGGATGGATATAAAAGCAGCCCTCACGGGTAAAGATCTTAAGGCTATCCTTAACTCATGTGAGTTTGGGGAAGATGTTGCTGTCGATACATATGAAAAAGCTATGGAGAATGATGATGACGACTTAGGTATAGAGCAGAGATCCATTATAGCCACACAATATGATTTGATAAAAGCTGATCATGACAAAATAAAATCCTTACGTGATAATTTAGTTGAGCACGAATAGGATTTTCTAACATTACAGCGGAAGGGATATAAAGTCCCTTCTGTTCATTTTAATTTAGTAGTTAAAAACAAAATTTGTCACATTATGAATACCGTATTTTTTATCACTACAGTCTTAATCCTGTTGGTTAGCTTAGTGTCACAAATCTTTAAGAAGCGGATCTAGTAAGCTTAGAGGCGTCTTCCCCGATAAAATCTGTTGGACTCTCGTTGTGCTCAGCGACAAGTTCTAAATGATCACTCACTGAAGTAATTCTCAATCGAGATGAAATTCCAGTATTGTTATTTTTTAACCGGTCATATGCACCTTCAAGATTTTCATTGAAGCGCTTTCCCTTTCGAAAAATATCTTCCTTGGGACTATACTTAAGATAGCCTGGAAATTGAAGCCCTTCATTTTTTATTTCATTTACAGAGTGTTCTCTAAGTGAGAAAGATTGGTTTTTTTCTACGTTTACCATAAAGTTATTAAATTAGAATGACGATGCTTTCCATCGTCATTAATCATTGACAATACGAATGCCAAATCAGAACCATCAGCATTTCGATTTTTGAGTGACAATACCAACGTTTTTCCATTCGCTGTTGACTTTGATATCACGATGTGGAATTATATCCACGAAACGCCCACACTATTTTTAAGAGCACACTTTTTTTCTGAGTCAAAAAAGCTTGACTTTATAAACTCTACTTACAACGTCCTTATCATCGACTATCAATGCGCCTTGCTTCTGGAGAGCTGGTTAGATATTATTAATATAATTTCCTGGCTATTTATTGTGGCATTCACTTTGAATATCTACTCGAATGCACTTTGTCTCATTAAACTAGCACCATGACAGGTTATGGAGTGAGGAAACCAGGAAATTTATGATGACGCAGCTGAAAAACTTTGGAAAGTTGATGATGGATACTTTTACCAAATGGAAAGAAAAAGATCCGTTTAACAACAGTATTTTGATTGCCTATTACACAATCTTCTCTCTCCCGGGATTATTAGTGATCATTATTAATGTAGGAGGATATTTTTATGATGAGAAACAAGTCACTGTCCAGGTCATAAATCAAATTCAGTCCACCATAGGTGGAGACACTGCAAAGGATATTGAATCAATAATTGAAAAAGCAAGCGAAAGTAAAGGCACTATGCTTTCGTCCATATTGGGTATTGCAACACTTCTCTTTGGCGCTACAGGAGTTTTTTATCAGTTGCAGCAAATGCTAAATAAAATATGGGAAGTAAAACCAAAGGTTAAAACCAAACAGAAGATTCTCGAACTCATCCGCGATCGTATTTTTTCGTTTGGCCTTATTCTGGTAATTGGTTTTTTAATGCTCGTATCAATGTTATTGATGTTCGTGATGTGGTGACGTCAG